>CAVEDG010000010.1:0-14899 GCA_963614205.1 bacterium
ACCCTAAAGCCCTCACCCCCAGCGCAGCGTACCCCTCACGCGGGTTACTCAAGTTCGCCCGCGAACTTGAGTAACCCATTACGCACGGCGTTCTGCGGATGTGGTATACTGTTGGACACGCGAAAGGTGGGCGGGGCGAAGGTCCTGGCTGCCGCAGGACATCATGACGGAAACAGACACATCGATTTCTTTGACCGCGACGGGGACGACGCCGGCGCGCGGGAGCGGCTGTAACCTCCGCGCGCGGGCGGCGTAGACAAGGCGTCATCACCCTACACGAACAGGAGACACCCATGAGCAAGCTGACGATTTCGAATTCCGAACGGGCCACGCTGTCCTTCTCGATGGACCAGATCCGCGGCATGGTCAACTACGAGAGCGGCAAGAACAAGGGCTACGTGCGGCTGATGCGCGCGGCCGACGGGCGTCTGCAGCTCGAGAAGTTCAACAACAAGCTCGACGTGTCGCTGTCGCTGCGTTCGCGCACGGGCGAGACCGAAAGCCGCATCCTGCGCGCCGCGCTCGCGCGTTCGCTCACGGCGAACATGTTCGGCGCCACGGCCGCGCAGAAGCAGCAGATCGAGCGCGCGCTGCTCGGCGCGGGCGACGAGGCCGCCGCCAAGCCGCTCTCCCGCCGCGAGATCCGCAACGCGCTGGCGAAGTACGACAAGATCATGAACACGCCGTACGCGCGCCAGAGCCTGGTGGTGGGGATCCTGCGCACCGCCGCCGCCAAGACCGACTACGGCGACGACTACGAGGCGTTCGCCGCCGAGCGCCTCGGGCTGCGGCGCGGCGCCATGGACGATTCCTTCCAGGACTACTACGCGGAGGATCGGCTGCGCGCGCCGCAGTGGGACGCGGAGCAGCACGCGAAGGGCGTGGCGACGGGCGACCGGTACGACGTGCACGGCGCGCGCCACGCGGGGCGTCCGATGAAGATGAGCGAGACCGACTTCGTCGGCCTGCTCACGCTGCTGCAGTCGCGCGCGGATCAGGCCGTGCAGCGCTGCCGGCTCGAGGGCGAGCTCGCGCAGGCGCTGACGGACGCGCTCGGCGATCCGCGCGATCCCTTCGCCGACGCGGGGCTCACGGCGCCGGTCAAGGCGCGGGTGCGCGCGACGCTGAGCAGCCTGCTCGAGGCCGAGGGGGTGAATCCGCGCCTCGGCGCGGGCGGCGCGTTCGGCACGGCCGGCTTCGTGTTCGAGACCTTCCTCGACACCCTCGTGCCCGCGCTCTTCCGCCAGGCGCGCGAGGACCTGCTCGCGCTCAACGACGGCGCGGAGCAGCCCGTGGAGGCGAAGAGCCTGATCTCGCCGGACATCCTGCTCGACCATGCGCGCGCCTTCTTCGCCCGCGTCTCCCAGTTCGCCGACGCCCACGTGGCGGGCGACGACGCGAAGACGCAGGACGGGTACGCGGCGATCTTCGCGCGGCAGCTCGAAGGCCTCCGCGAGGGCGCCGTGCGGCAAGACGCGCGCGAAGCGCTCGGTTTCCATACGTCCATGCCGAAAGCCGCGCGCGAGGCGCTCATCTCGCAGCTGGCGCGGAACTTCCGCGCCCTCGGCCCCGAGGAGAAGATCGCGCAGCTCGCATTGGCGTACCTGCGCGAGACGTGCCCCGCCGCCGTCGAGGCGCAGCGGCCGGCGCCGACCCGCGAGACGCTCGTCCGCGCCCAGCTCGACAAGGTCCTGCTCGCGGCCAAGCTCAACTACGGCGAGCGCTGGCAGGACGAGAACGGGAACTACTGGCAGGGCGACGACGTGATGGCCTTCGTGGGCCAGGCGGGCGACGCGGCCGCCGAGACCGTCAGGGAATACGGCACCGGCGGCGTGGAGGAGCGGCGGCGGCAGTACGTCGACCTGCTCGAGACGCGCCTGCCGCGCCTCGTCAACGCGCGGACGGCGGCGGCGGAAGGCCATGCGGACGCCACGCGCCTGAACCTCGACAAGAGCCATCTCGGCGAGCTGCACAAGGACTTCTACGTGGCGCTGAAGCGCGCCGAGGCGTTCGACGCGGCCTTTGCCGCGCGCGCCGCGAAGGCCCGCGGCGCGTGTGCGCGCCTGCTGCGCGCGCTGGAGGCGCGCGGTGCGCTCACGGCGAACGAGGTCGCCTACGTGCGCGACCACGTGCTCGGTCCGGCGCTGCGCGACGTGCAGGGCGCGGCGCGCCGGCGGCTGATGGCCGCGCAGCCCACGCGCGACATCGACGACGTGGCGCAGGCCCTCGAGGTCGGGCGCGACGACGCGGCGGTTTGCGCGCGCGCCGCCATCCGCGAGGTCATCGCCGCCGTGCATCGCAGCGTGGCGAGCCTGGGCCTGGCGAAGCAGCTCGGCGGCGCCGGCGCCGAGACGATCGTCAATGCCAAGGTGGTGGACGAGCTGCTCGCGGGCGTACACGATCCTGCGCTCGGCCGGCTGCGTCCCGCGCTCGACCGCCTGTGGCAGGAGCACGTGGTGAACCGCCTCTCGACGCTCAAGGCGGCGAAGGCCCAGCCCGACGCCGCGGCGTTCGCGGAGGCCACGATCGCCTCCTTCCGCGCGAAGGGCGAGGCGCTGGTGAAGAAGGCCACGACCTTCCGCGCCCATGCGCGGGACTTCGTGCTCAAGGCCGTCACGCAGACGCTGGGGGACAATCTCAAGGCGACGAAGGGCGCCTGGGCCGCCTACGCGAAGGGACTCACCCGGCAGGAGGCCAAGGCGTTCGCCGCCGAGCTCGCCGCGGAGGTCGTCTCGCGCCGCGTGGACGCGATCGACCGCGCGCTTGAGCACTTCCTCGACCATCCGGAGGCCTACGACAAGGCCGGCGCGCTCGACGACCTGCTCATCGAGCACGTGATCGGCGAAGAGGGCGTGGACGGCATCGCGACGGCGCAGCGCGAAGTGATCCGCCTGCGGACCGACGCGGTGCGGCGCTGGATCGGCAAGGCGGAGGCGTTCTTCGACGGACGCGCGGCCGTGGCGGCGGCGCGGCTGGGCGAGGGCGCGGACCTGCCGGGCGACGTGGTCGCGGCGCTGACGGCGCCGGGCGCGGCGAAGGTGCAGCAGCGTGTCACGGATCTCGGCGTGTTCTACGCCGGCAGCCGCACCAAGGCGGCGTTCGAGGCGCGCGTGACGGACGAGATCGTGGCGCAGGGGCAGGGCGTCGTCACGGCGTTCGCGAAGGCGGCGCGCGCGTTCCGCGCCAACCTCGCCAAGCTGACGGGCGACTATGCGTCGCTCGGCGCGGAGGCGATCGAGGCCGAAGTGCAGGCCACGCTGCTGCGCGCCGCGCGCTCCAAGGATCCCGCGCACGTGACGGCGAAGGCGCTCGGCGCCGACCTCGTGAACGGTCTCGCGCGGCGGCTCGACCACACGATCGACCAGATCCGCGCGGACTTCGACGAGTACCGCGAACTCGTGGAGAAGGCGGACGCGCAGGCGGCGCGCGCGAAGGCGGCGTTCGCGGAGGCGTTCGCGCGGGCGGCGGCAGGCCATCTGCCCGAGGCCGTGATCGCGCACGTCAACGGCGAGATCCTGAAGCGCTACCACGCCGTCGTGGACGCGCAGGTGTGCCGCGCGCCGGCGCGCTTCCTCGATGAAAAGTGGCTGAAGTCCTTCTGCGAGGACGCCGCGTGGCAGGCCGAGACGATGGTGCGCGACGCGCGCGCGCTCGACGTGAACGCGACGGCGCCGGACGACGTGGCGCGCGTTCTCAGGGAACTGGGCCTCGGCGTGGCGCCGGAGTCGCCGCTCTTCGCGGAGGTGGCGGAGCTGCTGCACGAGTATGGCCGCGCGGAGGAGGTGCAGGCGAAGATGGCGCCGGCGATGATCTCCGCCGTCGAACGGCTCTTCGCGACGATGGTGGAGGGGCGCCGCGCCTCGGAGCTTCCGGAGGAGGTGCGCGCGCCGGCGCGCGCGTTCGCCGAGGCGCTGTACAACACGCTGGCGCGCGTGCCCGGCCGCCTGAACCTCGCCGCGTTCAACACGATGTCGTACGATCTGGCGCGGGAGCTCTTCACGCAGTGGCTCGACGGCTACGAGAAGACGTATCCGCTGCCGCAGACCACGCTGGAGGGCGGCGCGACGGTGCGCAGCCTCGCGGAGGGGATGTTCGCGCAGCGCTATCACGACGTGGCCACGCGCCTTACGCAGAACGAGACGGTGGACGAAGGCCTGCTCTCGGAAGGCTTCATGATGCAGCTCTCGGCGTTCTTCGGCACGACGGCGCTGGGCGTGGCGCTCGACGAGCTCGTGGCGGGGCAGTCGCTGGCGCTTCTGGAGGAGACCACGGGCGTGAACCGCGCGCTCTACGACGTGGAGGCGTTCAAGGCGGACGCGCAGCGCGCCGTGTCGCCGACGATGATCGCCGCGCTCGCCCGGAACCGCGCGGCGCTCGAGCTGCACCTCGACGGCGCGATCCGCGCCACGCGGCGCGATCTCGCGGCGCTCGACCTCACGAGCTACGAGGGCTTCGCGCGCTGCGCGGAGCAGGTGCGGGCGATCTTCGCGCGCAACGCGCAGGCCGGCCTTGACGCGCTCATCGACCGGTGCGGCGCGCGCACGAGCGCCGAAAGCGCGATCCTCGCGCTGCACGAACGGGTCGGCGGCGAGATGCACGGTCTCGTGGCCCGCCTGCAGGTGGAGCTCACGGGCAAGCCGGCCTTCGACGCGATCTGCGCCAAGGGCTTCCTGGCGAATCTCGTGCGCGCCTACGAGGTGCGTCTCGACCAGCTCGACGACGATCTGCGCCGCCAGGTCGAAACCGGCCGCTTCGACGGCCTCTCGGCCTACTCCACGGCGGGCATGGACGCCTTCAAGACGCTGCGCCACGACCTCGCCCACGGCAAGGACGAACTGAGCAAGCAGTACCAGGACGTGATGAAGATCCGCGAAAGGGCGCAGAAGGGCGTGTAACCCCCGGCGCGTCTCGCGCGTAGACAGTTCGAAGCACACCTCACCTGAAACACGAAGAACCACAACCGAACAGGAGCCTCCCATGGGCATTTCGATCGACACTTTCCGCGCGCTCGCCGCGCAGGCCAATCTGGGCGACAACAAGGACGTGTTCGTCAGCGGCGCCGACAAGTCCGCGCTGGCCACGCGCCGCGACGCGGGCGGCCGCGCGCTCTCCGCCCGCGAGGTGAAGCTCGCGCAGACGCAGGACAACATGTACCTGCGCGGCCAGCTGCTCAATGCGGTGCGCGACGCGCTCGGCGGCGAGAACAACAACGTGTTCCGCAACCTGCAGAAGATGCTCTTCGGCATTACGGCGGAGAATCCGGGCGGCGACCTGGAGATCGCCTCCAAGCCGCTCAAGATGCGCACGGTGCGCGCGGCGCTCGAGGCGGTGGCGATCCGCCAGGAGCAGCGCGTGGTGGAGCAGCAGTTCCACGCGCGGATCGACGCGACGTTTTCGGAGCTGAACATCAGCCCGCGCAACGTCGCGCTGATCCGCGGCGTGCTCACGAAGGCGATGTGCCATGCGCAGAACGTCGACCACCACGTCACGCTGGCGACGCTCACGGGTCCGGGTTCGGCGTTTGCGATGCTGCAGGCGGTGGCGGCACAGCCGACCGGGCTCATGCGCACCGTGCTGATCGCGCAGTCCCTGCCGGCGCGGCAGATCGTGCCCTACCTGAAGGCGTGCGCGGTGTTTGGCTCGAACGCGATCAACTACGGCCTCGACCGCCGCCTGCACGCCGTGATGGACCAGGTCGCGGCGCTGCCCGCGAAGAAGTTCACGCCCTACAACCTGTTCAAGCTCGCGTGCCCGGACTGCACGTGGCCGCGCGACCTCGCCAAGAACGCCCCGCTGCAGGGCTCCGTCGCGGAAAGCCAGGCGTTCGAAAACGCCATCAGCAAGGGCATGCTCCCCGACCTGGGGCGGCGCTTCGACGACGCGGAGCCCGAAGAGGCCGCGCGCCTCGGCGGCCTGCTCTCGTCGCTCAACGTGATGTTCGATCTCGGCATGAAGGCCGAGGACGTGGCGCAGGTGGTCCGGGACCCGAAGACGTTCCGCATGGACATGCTGCCGCCCATCGCCCTGCGCGTTGGCGACATGGGGCCGAGCCAGGGCCTCGATGAAGCCTTCTCCCAGCTGATGAGGGACGTCCTCCGCACCAGTCCGAAGATCGAGATCGCGGGCGCGACGGCGCGGGACGACTGGTCGGCCTCGGCGGCCATCTCGCTCGAGACGCATCCGCTGCACGCGCAGGCGGAGCGCGACCTGCGCGCGCACATCGATGCGCTGTGCGGCCCGAACGCGACCGACGTGCTGAAGTCCAACGTGTACCTCAGCATGTCGCAGAACGCGCAGGCGGTCGACGGCGTGTTCAACCAGCTGCTCGGCCTCGGCGCGGTCGGCGCCGCCGGCATCAAGTTCGTGCTGAGCGCCCGGGAGGACGGCAGCGTGCTCGTCTCGCGCCGCGCGGCGCTGCGCAGCCGCTACGAGATCGCGATGGACGTGCGCTTCTTCCCGGACGGGTCGCAGCAGCTCGAGAAGGCGCCGACGGTGCGCCTCCGCGCGGACATGCCCCTGGCGGAAGTGACGGCGCGGCGGGAGGAGTACATGCGCCAGCTCGCCAACACCGCCAAGAGCGAGCTCTCGAGCCAGCTGGGGCGCACCGACGCCACGACCTTCGCCGCGCTCTTCGACGCGGAGATCGCGTCCATGAAGGCGGCCTATCCGACCGTGCCGCTGACGACGGAGCAGTACCGGATGCGCGCGGGCAACATCTTCTGCTCCTACCTGGCCGATCCGGCGAACGCCAAGGTCGCGACGGACCTGCTCGCGCTGGAGGGCGAGGCGCGCGCCGCGAAGATCGCCGAGATCAAGGCCACGCTGCAGCAGCGCGTGGAGCTGTTCCTCGCGGCCTACGTGCTGGGCGTCAAGGCCGAGCAGGACGCGGAGGCGCAGATCCGCGCGGCCGCGGGCAATCCGCCGGCCGGGCACAAGGTCGACCTTGCCCGTCTGCGCGAGAAGATCAGCTACTGCACGTGGGCCGAGGATGCGACGAAGGCGGACGTGGAGGCGCAGATCAACGCGGTGCGCGACGCCTTCGTGAACGAGCGCCGGGCGGTGTTCGACTTCGCGCGGGCCCTGCCCGACGGCGAGGCGTTCCGCGAGCAGCTGGTGCTCGACACGATGGAGCGCGCGCACCTCAAGCCCGCCGACGTGGCGTTCGCGGTCGATCTCGCGCACCGCGTCCCGGTGCCGGCGGCGAACGTGGCGCTCGACCGCGCCGGCGCGCGCCAGGCGCTGATGGACTTCGGCGCGTCCCTCGCCAGCGTCTACCTGACGCTCGATCCGGCGAACTATGGCGGCGAACAGCGCGGCAGCATCACCTCGCTCGTCACCCTGTATCTCCTCGAGGAGCGCCGCGACGCGATGCAGAACCTGATCAGCCGGCTGACGCCCGCCGACCTCGACGCGCTCGACGCCTCGTTCGCCAACGGCTTCAACGAGGTTGGCCGGCACGCCCCGGGCTCGTCGGGCTACGTCAACGCCATGGCGCAGACCTACGCCTCGGCCCTGCTCCTCAACCTGCGCCAGGCGTTCAACGTGTAGGGACAACACGGCAGAATCAGAAACCTTCGACGAAAAAGGACACCGACCATGGCAATCTCCCTCGACACCTTCCGCAACTTCGCGGCGCTGCAGAACCTGGGCGACGGCAAGAACGTCTTCGTCAGCGGCGAAGACAAGACCGGGCTCGCGGCGCGGCGCGACGTGGGCGACCGCTCCCTCTCCTCGCGCGACGTGAAGCTCGCGCAGGCGCAGGACAACATCTACGTGCGCAGCCAGCTGCTCAGCGCGGTGCGCGACGCGCTCGGCGGCGAGGGCGACTGCGTGTTCCGCAACCTGCAGGCGCGGCTCTTCGGCATCACCGCCGCCCACCCGGGCGCGGACGCGGAGATCGCCGCCAAGCCGCTCACGATGCGCGAGGTGCGCGCCGCGCTCGGCGCGGTGGACATCCGCCTGCAGCAGCGCGAGGTGGCGCAGCAGTTCAACGCGCGGATCGACGCGGCGTTCGCGTCGCCGAAGGTCTCGGCGGCCAACCGCGAGCTCTTCCGCAGCGTGCTCGCGAAGGTGCTGACCGATGCGCAGACCGCCGTGCACGACGTCTCGGTGGAGACGCTTACGGGGCCAGGCTCGGCGTTTGCGTTCCTGAAGGGGCTTGTGGATGGTGGCCATTCGAGCAGCGTGGCGGTGAAGACCGCGATTCTGGCGCAGAGCCTGCCCGCAAAGCAGGCGCTGCCGTTCCTGAAGGCGTGCGCGCTGTTCGGGCCGGCCGCGGAGACCTGCGGCCTCAGCCTGCGTCTGCACGCCGCGATGGACCGGATCGCGGCGCTGCCCGCGAAGACGTTCACGCCCGCCAACCTCTTCAAGATCGCGTGCCCCACGTGCACGTGGCCGCGTGAGATCGACAAGAACGTGGCGGCGCTCACCACCTCCGCGCAGAAGAGGGCGCTGACGACGGCCATGGACCGGAACGTGCCGACGGAGATGTTTGCACGAGCCCCCCAGAATCCGGAATGGGCGGATCGCGGCACGGCGGTGAGCGCGATGCTCAACCTCGGCATGACGGTCGAGGACGCGCAGCGCGTGCTGGAAGATCCCAAGGCCTTCACGGCGGAGATGCTGCCGCCGGCCGCCCTGTTCTCGGGCGACATCGGCGCCGGGAAGACCGTGGATTCGGCGTTCGGGCAGATGATGAAGGATCTCGTGCGCGACAACGCGAAGGTCGAGATCAAGGGCGACAACGGCGACTGGACGGCCTCGGCGGCGGTGTCGCTCAGGCACCATCCGCTGCACGAGATCGCGGCCGAGGAGCTGCGCGGAAAGCTCGACGCGCTGTTCGGGCCGAACGCGACCGACGTGCAGAAGGCGAACGTGATGCTCTTCATGTCGCAGAACGCGCAGGTGATCGACGGCGTCTTCACGTCGCTGCTCGGCCTTAGCGACGGCACGCCCGCGAGCGGCATCAAGTACGTGGTGAACGCCGAGCCGGACGGCAGCGTGGTCGTGCAGCGCGGCGGCTGCTTCGAGCACAACCGCTTCACGTTCGAGGTCGGTGTGCGCTTCTGCCCGGACGGCTCGCAGCGCCTGGAGTCCTTGCCCATGGTGCAGGTGCACGAAGAGGTCGCGGCCGAGGCGGTGAATCGCCAGGTGGAGACGCAGCAGCGCGAGCTCAACGCGAACGCCAATCGCGAGTTCGCGGACTTCGTTCAGCGGCATTGCGGCCTGGACCTTGTCGCGTTCTTCGAGAAGGAGATCGCGGACATTCAGGCGACGTATGCGGACGTGAACCTGACGCCGGAGGACTTCCGGGCCTGGGTCGACGATGCGCTCGGCTATTACCTCTCCAATCCGGACAACGACCAGTTGACGAAGGACATCATGGCGATGTCGGGCGAGGCGTTGGCCGCGAAGCTCGCCGAGCTCAAGCCCGTGCTGACGGATCGCGTCAACGTGCTGGCGGCGTGGCGCGCGCTGGGCGCGCAGGCCGAGCGCCAGGCGGCGGAGCAGATCCACGACCGGGCGGCGCAGAACTATGATCCCAAGGATATCGACGTCGAACGGCTGCATGCGCGGATCGCCCGCTTCGAGCATGACTGCCGGAAGCGGTTCGTGGAGATGAGCGTGGAGGAGGTCAAGGCGCAGATCGACACTTTGCGCGGCGCCTTCGTGGACGAGCGCTGCCAGGTGCTCGACGCCGTGCGTACGCACGCCGACGGCATCGGCGATCTGTTCCGCAATTCGTTGCTCACCGACGCGGTATGCTACTCGCGCCGCTCGCATGACGACGTGATGTTCATGATCGATACCGCTTACCGGCTTCCGGCGATGGCGGCGGCGGCGAACGGAGACGAGCGCGCCTTCTTGAAGCGCATTGGCGAGGGCGTCGCCGACCGCTTCATCGCGCGTGACGCCATGCGCCACGGCGACGAGGAGGGGAACGACCTGGAAACTGACTTTGTAATGTACCGGCTCATTCTGCGCCAGAACGACTTTCAAAGCCGTCTCTGGGAAGGCAACAGCGACCAGGCGTTCCTGGACCGGCTCCGCACGGTGAACTATCACCATATTAACAAGCTGTACCACCTTGATCACATATACCCCGATCACGTACTTTGGTAAAAAGGACAAAGGACATGCCGATTTCACTTGAGACTTTCCGCAACTTCGCGGCGCTGTCGAACCTGGGCGACGGCAAGAACGTCTTCGTCAGCGGCGAAGACAAGACCGGGCTCGCGGCGCGGCGCGACGTGGGCGACCGCTCCCTCTCCTCGCGCGACGTGAAGCTCGCGCAGGCGCAGGACAACATCTACGTGCGCAGCCAGCTGCTCAGCGCGGTGCGCGACGCGCTCGGCGGCGAGGGCGACTGCGTGTTCCGCAACCTGCAGGCGCGGCTCTTCGGCATCACCGCCGCCCACCCGGGCGCGGACGCGGAGATCGCCGCCAAGCCGCTCACGATGCGCGAGGTGCGCGCCGCGCTCGGCGCGGTGGACATCCGCCTGCAGCAGCGCGAGGTGGCGCAGCAGTTCAACGCGCGGATCGACGCGGCGTTCGCGTCGCCGAAGGTCTCGGCGGCCAACCGCGAGCTCTTCCGCAGCGTGCTCGCGAAGGTGCTGACCGATGCGCAGACCGCCGTGCACGACGTCTCGGTGGAGACGCTTACGGGGCCAGGCTCGGCGTTTGCGTTCCTGAAGGGGCTTGTGGATGGTGGCCATTCGAGCAGCGTGGCGGTGAAGACCGCGATTCTGGCGCAGAGCCTGCCCGCAAAGCA
This sequence comes from bacterium, assembly GCA_963614205.1. Classification (GTDB taxonomy): domain Bacteria; phylum Verrucomicrobiota; class Kiritimatiellia; order RFP12; family UBA1067; genus RUG572. The sequence goes on from CAVEDG010000010.1 coordinate 10,772, forward strand.
GGCGCTGCCGTTCCTGAAGGCGTGCGCGCTGTTCGGGCCGGCCGCGGAGACCTGCGGCCTCAGCCTGCGTCTGCACGCCGCGATGGACCGGATCGCGGCGCTGCCCGCGAAGACGTTCACGCCCGCCAACCTCTTCAAGATCGCGTGCCCCACGTGCACGTGGCCGCGTGAGATCGACAAGAACGTGGCGGCGCTCACCACCTCCGCGCAGAAGAGGGCGCTGACGACGGCCATGGACCGGAACGTGCCGACGGAGATGTTTGCACGAGCCCCCCAGAATCCGGAATGGGCGGATCGCGGCACGGCGGTGAGCGCGATGCTCAACCTCGGCATGACGGTCGAGGACGCGCAGCGCGTGCTGGAAGATCCCAAGGCCTTCACGGCGGAGATGCTGCCGCCGGCCGCCCTGTTCTCGGGCGACATCGGCGCCGGGAAGACCGTGGATTCGGCGTTCGGGCAGATGATGAAGGATCTCGTGCGCGACAACGCGAAGGTCGAGATCAAGGGCGACAACGGCGACTGGACGGCCTCGGCGGCGGTGTCGCTCAGGCACCATCCGCTGCACGAGATCGCGGCCGAGGAGCTGCGCGGAAAGCTCGACGCGCTGTTCGGGCCGAACGCGACCGACGTGCAGAAGGCGAACGTGATGCTCTTCATGTCGCAGAACGCGCACATGATCGACGCCGCCTTCACGGGCCCGCTCGGGCTCGGCAACGGCTCCGCCAGCGGCGTCAAGTACGTGGTGAACGCCGAGCCGGACGGCAGCGTGGTCGTGCAGCGCCGCGGCGACTTCGAGCGCAACCGCTTCACGTTCGAGGTCGGCATGCGCTTCTTCCCGGACGGCTCGCAGCGGCTGGAGACGCCGCCCCGGGCGCGCGTGCGCCTGGACGTTTCCGTCGAGGAGGTGAATCAGCAGCGGGCGGCGCAGGAGCGCAACCTCAACGCGAACGCCAAGCTCGAGCTCTCGAGCTTCATCCAGCGCAACTACGGCCAAGACTTCACCGCGCTCTGCGCGTCGGACATCGCGAACGCCCAGGCGGCGTTCACGGACGTCGACTTGCCGGAGAAGCAGTACACGCAGCGCGTGATCAACGAGCTCTGCGCCTACCTGACCGCGCCCGAGAACGCCGAGGAGGCGAAGGAGTTCCTCGCGCTCGCGCCCGAGGCGCGCGCCGCGAAGCTCGCCGCGCTCAAGACGCGGCTGCAGTCGCGCGTGGAGGTCTCGCTCGCGGCGCTCGTGAACGGACGCAAGGCCGAGATCGACGCCGCGGCGCAGATCCGCACGGCCGCGGGCAATCCCGGTGGTACCCACGAAGTCGATCTCGCGCACCTGCGCGAGAAGATCAGCTACTGCACGTGGGACGAGACGACGACGCCGGCGGACGTGGCGGCGAAGATCGGCCAGCTGCGCGACGCCTACGTGGCGCAGCGCACGGCGGTGTTCGCGGCCGTGAGGAATCTTCCCGAGAGCGAGGCGTTCCGCACGGCGCTGCTGCTCGACTCGATGGAGCGCGCGCACGCCAAGCGCGACGACGTGCTCTTCGCGGTCGAGCTCGCGCGCCAGCTGCCGGTGCCGGCGAAGGACGCCGTGCTCGACCGCGACGGCGTGCGCCGGGCGCTGATGGACATCGGCACCGCGATCGCCAGCGTCTTCATGACGCTCGACGACAAGGTGTACGGCGGCGAGCAGCGCGGCAGCATCCGGTCCATCGCGATGCAGTATCTCTGCATCGAGCGCCGCGAGGAGATGCAGAACCTGGTCGGCCACCTGACGGCCGAGGACGTCGAGGCGATCGACCGGTCGTTCGACGACGCCTTCCTGCCGCGCTCCAACCTCGTGCCGGGCACGCCGGAGTACGTGGACTACATGGCGCAGAACAACGCCGCGCCGCTGCTCGGCGCGCTGCGCGACGAATTCAACGTCTGATTGCAAACGCAGACATCTGCCAACGACAAGATCGACAAGGACGAACGAACATGACATTCGATGAACTGATCGAAAACTTCGGCAAGACGTGCGGCGTGGAGCTGTCCGCGACGGACGGCGCGGTCGCGCTGGAGATCGACGGCATGGCCGTGACGGTGCAGGAGGTGCCGGAACGCGACGCGCTCGTGGTCACGGGCGACGTGGGCGAGCCGCCGCCGGAAGGGCTGGAGGCGCTGATGACGGCGATGCTCGAGGCGAACTACATGTTCCTCGGCACGGGGGGCGGTGCGCTCGCGCGCAACCCCGAGACGGGGCGCTTCCACCTGTGCCGGCTCGCCTCGCTCGCGTCGCTTGACGACGCGGGCTTTGCCGCCTTGATGGAGACGTTCTCGAACGTGCTCGAGACCTGGCGCAAGATGCTGGCGGACTACCGGCCCGCCGCGGCCGACGCCGCGCCGCCCGACGACGCGCCGCCGGCCTTCGGCGCCAGCGGCTTCATGCAGATCTGACGAGGGGAGACCGCATGTTTCCCCGCATCGGTCCCTGGCAGCTGATCATCTGGATCGGGCTTGTGCTGTTCTTCTTCGGCCCGGCGCTGCTGGCCGTGTGGCGCGCGATCGCGCGCCTGCGCGGCAAGGACGACGGCAAGGGCGGCCGGCGCGCGTCGCTGCGGCGCGGGCCGGTGTTTGCGTGCCCGCACTGCCGGGCCGAGCTGCCGGACGACGCGGAGTTCTGCCCGAAGTGCGGGCGGCGCGTGGGCGCGATCGACGTCTAGAGGGTGACGCGACATGGCCGAGGGTGGCGACAAGACCGAAATGCCCACGCCGAAGCGTCTGCGCGACGCGCGGCAGAAGGGCCAGGTGTGCACGTCGAAGGACTGCGTGTCGACGGCCATCCTGATCGTGCTGCTCTCCATCCTCGGCGCGATGGGCGTCGCCCTCACGGACGACCTCGGCGCGCTGCTGCGCTTCATCGGCCCGCGCGTGGGCGAGAACGACCTCTTCGCGGTGCGCGAGGCGAGCAAGATCGCGCTCTTCACGGTGTGCAAGCACTCGTTCATCTTCGTGCTCGTGGCGGCGGCCACGGGCATCGTGGCGAACGCGATCCAGGTGGGCTTCGTCTTCTCCTTCGAGCCGCTCAAGCCCGACATGAAGAAGCTCAACCCCGTGGAGGGCGCGAAGAAGATCTTCAGCATGAAGAACCTCTTCGAGTTCGCCAAGAACATCGTGAAGGTGACGTTTCTCGGCTACCTCATCTACAAGATCGTGGTCAATTCGGTGCCCGCGCTGCTGCCGCTCTGCTACGGCACGCTGGACGACGTGTTCCCCGCGCTGCGCGTGATCCTCAAGAACCTCGCCGCCTACACCGCCTTCGGCTACATCGTGATCGCGATCGTCGACCGCCTCTTCCAGCAGCGCAACTTCCTCAAGCAGATGATGATGACGAAGGACGAGGTGAAGCGCGAGTACAAGGAGATGGAAGGCTCGCAGGAGGTCAAGCAGGCGCAGCGCCAGTTCCGCAACGAGCTTCTGCAGGGCGAGCCGCCCGCGAAGGCCGTGAAGAACGCGGACGTGGTCGTCACGAACCCGACGCATCTCGCCGTGGGCATCCGGTATCGTCCCGACGAGGCGCCGCTGCCGAAGGTCGTCTGTCGCGGCGAAGACTTCGTGGCGAAGGCCATCCGCGAGGCGGCGCTGCGCGAGGGCGTTCCGATCCTCGAGAACGTGCCGCTCGCGCGCGCCCTCTACGCGAAGGTCAAGGTCGAGGAGTTCATCCCCGCGGAGCTCGTGGAGCCCGTGGCCGAAGTCCTCAAATGGGTCAAGGCCCTCGACGCCGCCCGCCGCGAAGACGAAGAACTCGATTCCGTTGAATTGTGAGGTTGCCATGGCAAGAACACCACAGGAAGTTGAACAGTATCTCGCGTCCATCCGCAAGACGGTGGCCGATTCACAGGCGGCGATCGACGCCGCGCAGCTGCGCCTCCAGGAGACGGATCGTCTGCTGGCGAGCCAGGGCCTGACGCGCGAGCAGGTGCTCGCCTTCAAGGTCACGCCCGAGCATCGCCTCGCGGTCAACGAGGAGCTGCGCCGGCGCGGGCTGCCGCCGCTGGAGGAGGATGCCGCCGCGGGCGACTTCGACGCGGCCACGGCGGCGCTGCGCGCGGCGCCCGAGCCCGTCGACGACGCTTCGCCCGCCGACCG
>CAVEDG010000011.1:0-14876 GCA_963614205.1 bacterium
CCACCAGCGCGGCGCCGAACAGCGCGCGCCTCATTTCGCGAGCGTCTTTCGGAGTTCGTCGATGAACCGCTGCGGCGTGACGTCGCGGCCGGGGCAGTGCGCGCGGCCGATTTCCTTCTCGCCGCCGGGCGCGAGCAGCACGAAGGTGGGGTAGCCCCGGATGCCGAAACGCGCACCCAGCTTCTCGTTCTGCGCGCGCACCTTGGGCGTCACCTTCGTCTCGTCGGCCGGGAAGTCGACCGTCACGCACACGAGGTTCGTCTTCGCCCAGTCGTCCCACGCCTTCTCGGCGAAGACCTTCCGGTCCATGAGCTTGCACCAGCCGCACCAGTCGCTGCCCGTGAAGTCGAGCATCATCGGCAGGTTCTTCTCCTTGGACGCCTTCTTCGCGGCATCGAAGTCGCTCGTCCAAGTTCCGGCCGCCAGCGTGGTCGCCGCCAGCAGCAAGGCCGTCAACAGTGTTGTCTTCATCGTTGCTCCTCTTCCGTTAACGATTCAAGTCGAATCGAACGCAGCATGGCGGCGCGGTCGGCGGTCCGGCCCGTCCAGAGCTCGAACGCCTTGGCGCCCTGGCCGACGAGGAACTCGAGGCCGTCGACGGCCTCGGCGCCGGCGGCGCGCGCGGCGGTCGCGGTGGGCGGGAACGCGCGCGTGGGCACGATGTCGAGCACGAACTGGCCCGCGTGGAACGCCTCCGGCGGCAGCGCGCTGGGGTCGCCCGCGTGCAGCCCGAGCGGCGTGGCGTTGAGGACGATCTCGGCCTGCGCGGCGGCGGCGGCCCACTGCTCCTTCACGGTGGAGACCGCGATCTGCGTGCCCGTGCCGAGCGCGGCGAGCGTCTCCGCACGCGCCGCGACGCGCGCGGCGTCGAGGTCGGCGACCGTGAGCGCGGCCGCGCCTTCGTGGCAGCACACGGTGGCGAGCGCGCTGCCCGCCCCGCCGCAGCCCACGAGGAACACGCGCCGGCCCGCGAGCGCGCGGCCATGCGCGGCAAGCGTGTCGACGAAGCCCGTGACGTCGGTGTTGAAGCCCGTGAGCGTGCCGTCCGGCTCCATGCGCACGGTGTTGCACGCGCCGTAGCGCGTCACGGTGCCGTCCACGTGGTCGAGCGCGGCAATGACCTCGACCTTGTGCGGCACGGTGACGTTGAGGCCGGCATAGCCCTCGTCGCGCCTGGCGCGCACGAAGGCGGCCACGTCGCCCGGCGCCACGTCGAACTTCTCGTAGGTGGCGTCGAGGCCGAGCGCGGCGAAGTTCGCCGCGTGCATCGTCGGGGAAAGCGAATGGGCCACGGGGTGGCCGATCACCGCGAAACGAAGCGTCGCCATGTGAGACTCTCCCTCTTCCGCGCTAGGCGCGCGGCGTCACGCGCCGGCACGTCACTTCGATCACGTTGACCTGGTTGCGCAGCTGCAGCATCACCTGCGTGGCCACGCGCTCGTCGCCCAGCACGTCGATGCGCATGCGCGACACCGTGCCGTCCTCGGTCGGGCCCACGCTGAGGGTCTGGATGTTGTAGCCGCGCCCGGAGATGAGGCCCACGATGCGCGCGAGCACGCCGGGCTTGTTCTCCACGAAGCAGTTGAGTCTGTTCAGTTCCTCTTTCATTCGAAGATCATTCCTTCCACGGGCTGGCCGCCCGGCTGCATGGGATACACGTTCGCGCGCGGCTCCACGATCACTTCCACGAACGTGGTGCGCGGCGAGCGCACGGCCTTCTTCATCACCGCGTCGAGCTTGGCGGGGTCGATCACGCGGTACGCCTCCGCGCCGTGCGCCTCCGCGAGCTTCACGAGGTCGGGCAGGTAGTCGTAGGCGAGATCCTGCTCCAGGCGCTCGTTCGCGAGCCGCCCCTTCACGGAGAGGATCGAGCCCGAGTAGCGCTTGCCGTAGAAGAGCTCCTGCCACTGGCGCACCATGCCGAGGCACGCGTTGTTGATCACCACGAAGGTGACGGGCAGCTTGTGCTCCACCGCCACGACCACTTCCTCGAAGGTCATCTGCGCGCCGCCGTCGCCGCACACCGCCACCACCTTGTGGTCGGGCTTGCCGATCGCCGCGCCGATGGCCGCCGGAATGCCGAAGCCCATCGTGCCCATGCCGCCGGAGGAGAGGAAGTGGCGCGCATGCGTGTGGCGGAAGTACTGCGCCGCCCACATCTGGTTCTGGCCCACGTCCGTGGCGAGAATGGCCTCGCCGTTCGACGCGCGGTCGATCGCCTCGACCACGCTCTGCGGCATGATCACGTTCGGATGCAGCGGCGTGTACGCCATCGGATGCGCCGCGCGCCACTCGTCGATCTGCGCGCGCCACGCGGCGTGCTCCGCCGGCTTCACGCGCGAGGCCACCGTGGTGAGCACGTCCTTCACGTCCGCCACGATGCCGAGGTTCACGCGCACGTTCTTGCCCACGGAGGAGGCGTCGCAGTCCACGTGCACGATCTTCGCCTTCTTCGCGTAGGCGGCGAGCTTGCCCGTGACGCGGTCGGAGAAGCGCGTGCCGAGCGCGAGGATCAGGTCGGCGCTGTTGATCGCGTAGTTCGCGGCGGCGGTGCCGTGCATGCCGGCCATGCGCAGCGCGAGCGGATCGGTCTCGGGGAACGCGCCCAGGCCCATGAGCGTGGTCGCCACGGGAATCTGCGCGCGGCGCGCGAGCCGCGCCACGTCCTTCGTCGCGCCCGCCGCGATCACGCCGCCGCCCGCGTAGATCACGGGCCGCTCGGCCTCGTTGATCAGCTTCGCGAGCCGGTTGATCTGCGCCGTGGTGGCGTAGCACTCGGGATGGTACGCGCGCAGCGACACGCGCTCGGGATAGTCCGCCGCGGTCTTCGCCTGCTGCACGTTCTTGGGAATGTCGATGACCACCGGGCCGGGCTTGCCGTGCGTGGCGATGTAGAACGCCTCGGCGATCGTCTCGGGGATCTCGTCCGCGCTCTGCACGAGGAAGCAGTGCTTCGTGACGGCGCGGCAGATGCCCGTGGTGTCGGCCTCCTGGAAGGCGTCGGTGCCGATCTGCGCGAGCGAGACCTGGCCGGTGATGCACACGAGCGGCACGCCGTCCATGTTCGCGGTGGCAAGGCCGGTCACGGTGTTCGTGGCGCCGGGTCCGGAGGTGACGAGGCACACGCCGGGCTTGCCCGTGGCGCGCGCGTAGCCGTCGGCCATGTGCACGCAGCCCTGCTCGTGGCGCCCCAGCACGAACTGGAACGGCGCCTCGGGCAGGCAGTTGAAGATGTCCAGCACCGATCCGCCCGGATAGCCGAAGAGCACCTCGGTGCCGGCCTTCACGAGCGAGTCCACGAGCGTCTGCGCGCCCGACTTCTCAGTTTTCGTCTTCATTCTTTTCGCATCGCATTCTGTCTCAGCCAGGCCTGCGCGTTGCGGTCACCCCGCGCGGCGCGCGACCGGATCTTCCATACCGTTGCCAGGCGTTCATCCGCCTGCACGCCCGTGCCCTGCTCGTAGCACGTGGCCAGATTCTCCATGGCGGGCGGATAGCCCGCGTCGGCCGCCTTGCGGAAGAGGGCGAAGGCGCGGTTGGCGTCGGCCTTCGTGCCCTCGCCCTTCCAGAGGGCGACGCCGAGCGCGTCGATCGCCTCCACGCAGTCGCCCTTGGCGGCGCGCTCGAGCATCGTGACGGCCGCCGCGTCGTCCTTCTTCACGCCTTCGCCGCGCTTGAGCGCGAGCGCGTAGTTGAACTCGCCGAAGGAATTGCCGTAGCTGGCGGACTTCGCGAACCACTTCGCCGCGAGCTCGGCGTCGGGCTCGACCACGATGCCCCTGCGGAAGAACGCGCCGATGTTGTTGATCGCCTCGGCGTGCCCCTTCTCGGCGGCGGTGCGGAAGCAGTTGAACGCCTGCACCTCGTCGCGCGGCGTCCCCAGCCCGCGCCAGAGGCACATGCCGAGATTGTAGAGGCCGTTCGCGTCGCCCTTGCCCGCCGCGCTCTTGAAGAACCCGTGCGCCTCGCCAAGCGCCTTCTCCACCACGTTGGAGGGGCCGCCGCGCGCGATCGCCTGCGTGAACACGAGCGAACCCCAGGCGTTCTCGGCCTGGACGTTCCCCGCCACGGCCGCGCGGTGCAGCAGATTCGTGTCGTTGCGCTCGAGCGACAGCAGGTAGAGCGCCATCGGGTTGTTGCGCTCGTTCGCCACGCGCTGCAGCGGCCCGCGGTACGTGTCGAGATACTCCTGGCGCGTCTTGTCGTCGAGGCGCGCCGCCTCCGGCGCATCCCGTTCGCGCGAGACGAGCGCAAGCACGAACGCATACACGGCCTTGCCGGCCTTCGCCTGCTCGGCCACGTCCTTCGCCGCCTCGGCATACGCGCGCGGCGAGCCCGCCGCCCGCGAGTTCAGCAGCTGCAGCACGGCGTTCGACGCGTCGTCGTCGTCCGCCGCCGCGCCGGCCGCCGCGAACAGCGCCGCCGCGCACATCGTCATCACCAGTCGCTTCATCGTCTTCGCTCCTTTCACGTCGTTCACCTGATCTTCGTCCGCTCCCGCGGGGAGAGCATGGCCGCCGACACGGGCATGGCCGCGCCGACGATGGGCGTGCCGCGGTTGCGCCAGTTCTTGCGCCCCGCGCACACCGTGAGCGTGCGCCCGGCCGTGCCGAAGCGCCACCACGGCGGCCGCCGCAGGCCGACCACGTCGAAGCCGTCGCGCAGCAGCTCGTAGACGGCGCGCGCCGTCCAGCCGCGCGCGTTGTCGCGCGAGGCCTCCTCCACCGTGAACACGAGGCAGCCGCCGCCCTGCAGCACGCGGTGCGCCTCGCGCACGAGCCCTTCGAGCCGTTCGCGCGGCCCGTCGAGCACGCGCTTCGCGAAGAGCGCGACCTCGAACTGGTGATCCTCGAACGGCAGCTCGCCGCCCGCGCCCATCGGCAGCACGGTGCGCGGATCGAACGCGGCGGACGCGGCGGCGCGCGCGGCGGGGTCGTCCTCCACCGTCATCCACACGCCCGCGTGCGCCGCGCGGAACGCCTGCGACGCCGCCGCGCTCGCGAAGCCGACGTCGAGGCCGGCCCGCACCCGCGTGTAGCGCGCGGCAAGTTCGGCGCACGTCGCCGCCGTGAATCTGTCGAGTTCAGAGCGCAAGGGTCGTCTCTTCCCGTGTGGCGAGATCCTTCAGCTTCGCCTGTCCGGCCTGCACGTCGTCGGGGCCGAGGAACACGGCCTTGGCGCACGTGCTCGCGCCCGCGCGGGCGAAGAACTGCTTGGGCTTGGCCTTGCGCAGCGCCAGGTTCACGCATTCGCCCTGCGCGCGCAGCTTCGCCGCGAGGGCGAGCGCCGCCTCGCGCTGCTCGGGGAACATCCAGCCCACGTACACGCCCGTCTTCGGCTGCGGCGCCGCGTCGCCGAACTTCGCCTTGAGCAGGTCCGTCACGACCACGTCGCCGAAGCCGAGCCCCACCGCCGTCGCCGGCGTGGCGCCGATCGTGGTGAGCAGGTTGTCGTAGCGCCCGCCGCCGAAGATCGCGCGGAACTGGCGCTGCGCGTCGAAGCACTCGAACACGATGCCCGTGTAGTAGCTCAGGCCGCGAATCACCGAAATGTCGAACTCGAGGCTCTCCGCGAAGCCCGCGATCTCCGCGAGGTGGAAGAGCTCGCGCAGACGCGCCACGGCGGGCGACCCCGCGCCGGCCAGCGCCTCGGCGGCGTCGAGCGTCTTGAGATCCATGATCGCGAACGTCTTCTGCACGCCCTCCGCGTCCACGCCGCCGTCGCGCAGCATGGCCGCGATCTCCTCGTCGGGCATCTTGCCGCGCTTGTCGAGCGCGAGGAACACCTGCGCGTGGAGGTCGGCGGGAATGCCGCTCGCGGCGAGCAGCTCGGCGAGCAGCGCGCGGCTGGAGACGTGCACGCGGTAGTCCTCGGGGCCGAGGCCCATGCGGCGCAGCGCGTCGCACGCGGCGCCGAGCACCTCGACCTCGGCGAGCGCGCTCTCCTCGCCCACGATGTCGCAGTTCCACTGGTAGTGCTCGCGGCGGCGGCCCTTGGTGGTGCGCTCGTAGCGGAAGCACTGCGCGATCGTCGTCCACTTGATCGGGAAGGCGAGCGCGCCCTGGCGCTGCGCGACCATGCGCGCGAGCGTGGGCGTCATTTCCGCGCGCAGGGCGATGTGGCGGTCGCTCTTGTCGCGGAAGTGGTAGATCTGCTCGCCCACCTCCTCGCCGGCCTTGCGCGCGAGCAGCTCGTAGCTCTCGACCACGCAGGCGTCGTAGGGCTCGAAGCCCGCCGCCTCGCCGGCCGCGCGGAATGCGTCGAACACGCGGTTGCGCCAGGCCATGTCCTCCGGATAGAAGTCGCGCATGCCGCGCGGCGGCTCGAAGCTGATCTTCGTCGTCTGCTGTTCGTCCATTGTCGTTCCCGGCCTTTCGTCAGTCCTGCGCAAGCAGCGCCTTCACGGCGGCGACGGCCTCGGCGGGGGCCACGATCTTCATGGCCTCCTTGGGGTCGCGCCGCGCCTTCACTTCCACGCCGCCCTTGGCGAGGCCCTTCGCGCCCACCACCACGCGCACGGGGAAGCCGATGAGGTCGGCGTCCTTGAACTTGACGCCGGGCCGCTCCTCGCGGTCGTCCACGAGCACGTCCACGCCCGCGGCCTCCAGCTGCGCCTCGAGGTCGGCGGCGACCTTCGCCACGGCCTCGTCCTTCGGGTCGAGGAGGTCGATCACGACCTGGAACGGCGCCACGGCGGCCGGCCAGATGATGCCGTTCGCGTCGTGGCTCTGCTCGATCACGGCCTGCACGGTGCGGCTCACGCCAATGCCGTAGCAGCCCATCACCATCACGTTCTCCTTGAGCGCGTCGTTCTTGTAGACGGCCTTGAAGGCGTCGGTGTACTTCGTGCCGAGCTTGAAGACGTGGCCGACTTCGATGCCGCGGCGGATGCGCATCGGCTTGCCGCAGTGCGGGCACACGTCGTCGTCGCGCACGACCACGAGGTCGGCGTAGCCGGCGATCGTGCAGTCGCGGTCGAAGTCGACGTCGTTGAGATCCACTTCGTCCGGCAGGTTGCCGCCGGTGATCATGCCCTTGGCGCCCTTGAGGTCGAGGTCGGCGTAGATCGCCACGGGCTCGGCGGGCTTCACCGGGCCGGCGTAGCCCACGGGCGCGCCCGTCACGCGCTGAACGGTGTCGAAGTCGGCGAGCTCGAACGTCTTCGCGCCCACGAGGTGCTTGGCCTTGACTTCGTTGAGGTCGCGGTCGCCGCGGATGCAGAAGAGCGTCGGCTTGCCGTCCGCCAGGTAGACGAGCGTCTTGACCATCTTCGTGGCGGGCACGCCGAAGAACGTCACCATGTCCTCGATCGACTTGGCGGGCGTGGGCGCCTGGAAGCACGGGCCGCACGGCGCGAAGTCCTGCGCGGGCACGGTGCGCTCGGCCTTCTCGAGGTTCGCCGCGTAGCCGCAGCCGTCGCAGAACGCGATGCCGTCCTCGCCCGAATCGGCGAGCACGTGGAACTCATGCGAGAACTTGCCGCCGATGTCGCCCGTGTCGGCCTCCACCGGATACGCCTTCAGGCCGCAGCGCGCGAACACGCGCTTGTATGCGTCGAACATCGCCTGGTAGCTCGCGTCCGCCGCCTCCAGCGAGGTGTCGAACGAGTAGGCGTCCTTCATCAGGAACTCCTTCGAACGCATGAGGCCGAAGCGCGGACGGATCTCGTCGCGGAACTTCCACTGGATCTGGTAGACCGTGACGGGCAGCTGGCGATAGGACGAGATGACGCCCTTGGCAAGGTCGGTGACGATTTCCTCGGCGGTCGGCGAGAGCGCGTAGGCGTGCTGGCCGCGATCCTGCAGACGGAACATGCCCGGGCCCATCGCCTCCCAGCGGCCGCTCGTCTTCCAGAGCTCGGCCGGCTGCAGGATGGGCATCACGATTTCCTGCGCGCCCGCGCGATCCATCTCCTCGCGCACGATCTGCGCGACCTTGTTGAGCGAACGCATCCCCAGCGGCAGGTACGTGAACAGGCCGCCCGCGACCTTCTTCACGAGCGAGGCGCGCACGAGCAGCTTGTGCGAGTCGATTTCCGCATCCCCCGGGTCTTCCCGCAGGGTCTGAATCATCATCTTGGACCACTTCATGTGTCGAATCTCTTTCTTCTTCCCCCCCTTCCTCTGCGAAAAGGGGAACGAATAGTATAGCACATCGGGCCCCGCAATGGGGTGAACACACCACCGCAGGGCCGCAGCCGGCAACTGGTCGTGGCGGCGGACGATTCAGCGCAGAAAGAAAACGCTTCCGAAAGGATTGGCGTAGAGGAATTCCGCGGGCGAGAGCGCGCCTTCCACCAGGCGCCACATGTCGACGGCGCCGACGGGCACGGCGTCCGTCGCGCCCACGCGGAAGAGCCCCGTGCGGGACCGGTCGGCCGAGGTCGGCCGGTAGAAGTTCCGCACCGGCGCACAGGGCGCGCGGCCGTCCACGTAGAGCGTCCAGGTCCCCGCGCCGTCGAACGGCGTGTAGACGAGGGCGAGATGCGTCCAGACGTCCGCAGAGGACGAGAAGTCGAGATCAAAGGCGGCCTCGACGAACGGCGTGGCCGGCCAGGAGCCGCGCCCGCGCACGGCGAGCCGCGGCGTGGCGCCGCTGCGGTCGACCACGAAGCGCAGGGTCTGGCCGCCCTCGCCATCGCCGACCGACCAGATGACCTGTTCCTGCGCCTCGACCGAGGCATCCCACTTCACCCAGCCTTCCACCGTGAAGGCCTGACGCGGATCGCACGTGAAGCCGAGCGTATCCGCCGCAAGCGCGCCCGCCGCGCCCAGCGCGTAGGCGCCCGCGTTGCGCCGCGCCGTGCCCGTGACGCGTCCCGCGAGCGCGGCCGGGTTCGGAATCGACGCCCGCGCGCCGTCATCGCACACCGCGACCGTGCCGGCGGCGCGCAGCGGGTAGGCCGCGTCCACGAGATTGGCGAGCCCCGCGCCCGTCGCCGCGTCGAGCGGCCAGTAGGCCGCGTCCACGCTGTCCGTCGCGGCGGCGGAGGCCGGCGTCGCGCAGAGGAAGTCCGTTGGCGTGAGCGCGCAGTTGCTCAGGCGCAGCGAGGAGAGGTAGCCGTTGACGCTGTTGCCGTTGTGCCACCAGCGGCCGCCGAAGGACAGATACGCGCCGACGGAGGTCGAGCCGTTGTACGAGCACGAGGCCGTGCCCTTCAGCGCGCCGTCCACGTAGACGCGCCAGACCGACGTTCTCGCGCCGTCATCGCCCGTCTCGATCGCGTGCACGAACGCGAGGTGGTACCACGTGTCGGCGAGCAGATCCGCATCGGCCGTGCCGGGAATGCGCGTGTCGCTCAGCCCGCCGTTCAGACCTTCCCACACGTAGATGCCGTCGGGCTTGCGGAAGAGGCGCACCGCCGCTTGAGTGGGATCTTCCTTGCCAAGATAGAAGAACACTTCCTGATCGGTCGTCGTCGCCGCCGCGCGCCGGTAGTAGCACTCGACCGTGAAGTCCTTGCCGCCGCTCACCACGTTGCACAGCTTCGTCGAGGCCGTCACCAGGCAGGACTGCTTGCGCGCGCCCGTCGTCACGTCGCGGAAAGCCGCACAGCCCGTGACGTGCGCGGGGTCGCCGCGGAAATCGGGCGTGGCGTCGGGGTTCGCGATCGCCGGCGCCAGGTCGGCGCACCCCGCCACGCGCTGACTGTCGCTCAACTGCGTGGCGAAGTCGTTCCCCTTGCCCGAGACGTCGCGCAGATCCAGCGTGCAGCCGTCCATCACGTCGAGCGGCCAGAGGGCGACGACGTCCGTTGCGGACGTGCCGTTCGCGGCATTGAGGAACTGACTGGGCGTGAGCGCGGCCTGCGTCACGCGCGCGCAGTCGAACGCGCCGGGGAAGCTCTGGTTGGCCACGCTCGCGCGCCCGCCGAGGATGAAGGGGCGCGCGCCGAGATTCCCGACGGCGCGCGTGTTGTCCGCGTGGCCCGCCTCCACGCCGTCGAGATAGAGCGTCCAGCGGCCGAAGCCGGCGTCGCCGCCCTCCTTCGTGTAGACGAGCGCGACATGCCGCCAGGTCTCGTACCAGGACGAGAGGTCCCCGGCGAGCACCGTGCAGTTCTGCACCACGCTGTAGGCGGGATCAATGCAGTAGAGGTCGATTTGGCAGTTGTCGGCGCCGCGCGCGCGGTATTGCAGGTTCCAGCCCGCAGCGTAGGCGGGGCGCGTGCCGAAGAGCACCGTGGCGACTTCCGCCGAACTGTTCTTGTTCGTGCAGCCGCTGACGCGCGGCGCGAACCAGGCCTCCACGGTGAAGTCGTTCGTGAGGCTGAGGACGGCGCCCACGGCGCTCCCTTTCTCCTGCAGGCAGCCCGCCGTGAAGGCGCCTTCGACGCCGCCGGCGTTGTCCAGCGTGACGGTCGTGTTGGGCGGCTGCCCCGCGAAGGCGCCGTCCTCGCGCGCGCCGAGGCGCACGGCGCGGAAGGCGGAGGTGCCGGGCTGCCCGGCCGTGAGCGGCGCATCGCCCACGGCGTCGCGGCCGTCCACGCCGCCCTTCGCCGTCACGCCGAGCGGCCAGTAGGCGACGGTAGACGAAGCGGCGGGCGCGACGACCGTGCCCGCGGCGTCGCCCGCGCACAGGAAGCCCTCGGGCGCAAGCGCGGCGTCGGAGATGCGCCAGTAGTCGAGCGTGGCGGGCAGCGGACCGTCATTGCCGCCCATGTTCATCCGCGCAGCCAGCTCGAAGAGCGACGACGTCGGCGCCTGGGTCGTTGTGAAGGAGAACGTCGCAACGCCGGCCTGCACGCCGTCGAGATAGAGCGTGAACGTGTCCTTTCCGTTCTGCGGCGCGCGGTGCACGAGGGCGACGTGCGTCCAGACGTTCGTGCGCGCGTAGGACGCCGCCTCGTCGGCGTCGGCGAAGAGCACGGTGTCGTTGCCGCCCTGCGCCCAGAGAATCCACGAACAGGCGTAGTTCTCGTTCGACCGGCGACGGAAGGAGAGCGCCCAGCGATGCGAGTCGGAATATTCGTTGTTGAACGCCGTGGCGACGATGGACCACTTGTTGCTGGCGGGGAGGTCGTTGAGCTTGAGCCACCCTTCCACCGTGAAGTCGCCCGTCCGCGCGAGGCGAGCGCCAACGGCGTCGTTGTAGAGGCCGCCGGAAGTGGTCGCCGGCGTCATGCGGACTGCGCTGCGCGTGACCGGAGTCCAGGCGTGGCGGGCGCGATCCGGCTGCGGCGGCAGGTTCCACGGCAGCGCGTCCTCGGTGGTGATGACGTTGCGCGCCGTGGCGATTTGCAGGTCATAGGCCGCATTCACGGCGCAGCGGCCGTCGAATGCGCCGCTCGTGTACTCGAGCGGCCACAGCGCAACCGTGCCGCCCAGCGCCAGGCCGCACGTCGCCAGGGCAAGCGCCCCGATCCGGATCTTCGTCGTCATCATCTTCGCGTTCATGGTTTCCCTCAACTGGTGTTTGTTCCGAGCCAAAGAGACTCAAGCGAAAAGCAGTTTACCCATTCCCGCTCTCCGTGTCAAGCCCCCGCCGTAACATTACAAAAATTTTTCGCGGACGGCTTGACACGGCGAGCGGAGATGTGATAAACTGCTCGCCGTATGGACAAATCAGCATGAAGCAGAACGCCAAAATCTGGCGCAAGGCGAGGGGACTCGCCGAGTCGCCGCAGAGAGGTGCGCGAGGGATCGCGCATCGGCGTATAACTGCTGAAAATTGCCCCCCCCTGGCAAAACTCATAGTTTGGCGGAATTTTGCCGTCGCCCCGTCCTGTGGTCGGCGAGGTGGCGTTGTCGTGTCACGCGGTCGGCGCGGAGCGCCGACCCTACCGGGTGGCCGTATGGAATCAGCGCGTGAGGACACGCGCCCTCCCTGAGGAGTCTGCACATTCCCACTTCTTCCACTTTTCCACCCTTCCACTTTTCCACCATTCCACCATTCCACTTTTCCACCCTTCCACTCAAAGGAGACCGAACATGAAGAAACTGACGATTCTCGCCTGTGCGCTGGCGGCGCTGCCGCTTTGCGCCGAGACCTGGTACTTTACGGGTACCGGGAAGCACTGGTACAGCGGCACGTCCGACTGGGGCTGCGGCTGGGGCTACACGGGCGCCGACGCGAACTGGACGAACGCGCTCGGCGAGGCGGGGGCGCCCGTGGCGGGCGACACGGCGATCCTGCCGGCGAAGAACATTAAGATTTGTGGTGGACCGTGGAATTCGAGCGACGCCATCGAGACGTTCATCACGCAGGGGCCGTTCTGCCTCATGCAGTGGTCGCTGTACATGCGGCCGGGCGGGCAGGGCGTCGTGATCGGCGGCACGGGAAGTGAGACCTGGTGGGGCGGCATCTCCCTGCAGCCCAATCCCGATTCGGACGTGACGGAAGTCGTGATGACCGTGCCGGCGAACAAGACCGTGAACATCCAGAAGGGCGTGGAGTGCAACGGCCTGGCGTTCGTGAAGGACGGCGCGGGTGCGCTGAACGTCCACTGCCAGGGGCTTGGTAATTATGCGAGACTCAACAACGCGACCATCAAGCTGCGTGGCGGCACGTTCATCGACTGTCACACCGCCTGCTACACCGGCGCGCGTCTCGTCTTCGACTCGAACGACGCGAGCGCCTGCGTGCGGCTGGGGGCCTTAGATGGAAAGGCGCCGCAGAACTGGGGCGTCAAGAATGGCGCGATCGAGGAGACGGACGCCGTGCAGAACACGGGGCATGGCTTCACGAGCGCCGATACGGCCTTCTCCTACCTCTTCACGGTGAGCGGCGCGCCGACCGTGAACCCGATGCGTTTCACGGGCACGTTCTCGAAGCGCGCGGGCTTCGTGTGGAATCCCGATTCGAGCGATGCCGTCTTCGAGTTCGCGAAGGGCGTCTCGACCACGGCGGGCGATCTGCACGTCTCGAACGGCGTGGTGCGCGTGACGGAGGGCGCGACCTTCACGTCGCTCTCGAACCTCGTGGTGGGCGCCGGCGCGTCGCTCGTGTTCACGGCGGGCGCGGGCGACGGGTTCATGGCGCAGGACGTGGAGATTCTCGCGGGCGGCACGGTCAGCGTGGGGCGCGGCCGGATCGTCACGTTCAACTCCGCCATCGTTGGCGGCACGGCGCTCGCGCCGGGCTTCCACACGTCGGCGACGGATCCCGCGTGGCTGACGGGCGAAGGGCACGTCTACGTGCCCGGCGGCGCGTCGGCGACGACGACGTCCGCCACCTGGACGGGCGCGGGCGACGACACGCTGCTGACGACGGCGGCGAACTGGGAGGGCGCCGCGGCGCCGGACTTCACGACGGGCGGTCTTGTGGCGACGTTCGGCACGGGCGGCGACCGCGCCACCTTCGCGGGCGCCGACGTGGCGCAGTTCGCGGGGCTCGCGGTGACGCGGCCGTTCACGTTCGCCACGGCGGACAACACGGATGGACTTGTCGCGCTCGGCGCACAGGGGCTCACGCTTTCGGCGGACGCGACGGCGGTCGAGCTCGCCTGGCCGCTGACGCTCCTCGCCCCGCAGACGTGGACGGTGGCGACGGGCGCGACGCTGCACGTGACGGGGAACCTCTCGGGCTTCTCGGGGGCGGATACCGTGACGGTGGATGGTCCGGGCACGATCACGTTCAGCGGGGCGAAGACGTTCCCGAACAACATGATCCTGACGAACGGCGTCATCCATTTCGTCGGCGATGGTGCGATGGGCGGCGCCGTCGGCACGACGGAGGCCGATTTCTCGCGCGCGAAGATCTACTTCGACGGCGGCGTGAACGTGCGTTCGCTGGAACTCTACACGCCCGAGGAGTACCAGCCCGTCTTCTTCACCGCCGGCACGACGAACCGGTTCGAGGGGCTCTTCTGGTACAACACGAAACGGGGCGGCAAGAACAACTGCAAGATGATTTTCTCGGACAATACCGAGACCGTGTTCGCCGGCGGCCTCAAGGGTAACTACTTCTCTCTCTGGGGAACCGCGAGTGCGCACGTCATCGTCACCAATGAGCCGGTGACCTGCTCCGATCGGTTCTGCTTTGACAGCCCGCAGACATGGGACTTCTACGTGACCGGCAACCAGCTGAGCGGCAACAAGAGCTTCTGGAATGACGGCACGGTGCGGACGCATCTGCCCTACGTGCTCGCCGCGACGTGGTCCAACGGCACGGAGTCGCGTATCCAGTTTAGCAAAAACATGACGCTCGACCTGTGCGGCAACGATCAGGCGATCGGCATCCTGCAGGGCAGCAGCGGCACGGTGACGAGCGCGGCGCCGGCGTTCCTCCACCTCGCGCAGAACCACACGCCGCCGAACTACGACGGCGACATCCAGGTCGGCATCACGAACAAGCTCGTCTTCAAGGGCGGGGCGGGACTGTCGCTCGATGCGGTGAACGACGAAATGGCGGCGAAGATCCCGCACGTGCTCGTCTCCACGAGCTCCACGACGGGCACGCTGCAGGTCACGCGCGGACGGCTCACGCTCGCGGCGCCGAACGGGTCGTGGACGAACGCGACGAAGGCGGTCGTCACGGGCGGCACGCTCGTGCTGGAGCACGGCCAGGCGCTGGGACGTGACACGGACGTCTACATCGAGGGCGAGGCCGGCCAGATCGAGATTCCGGCGGGCGTCGTGCAGAAGGTGCGCGACCTCTACATCGACGGCGTGCGCCAGTCGCCGACTTCGTACGGCAGCGCGACGAGTCCGGCGAAGCGGCATGACGCCGTCCACTTCGCGGGCGACGGTGTGCTGAACGTGCTCTCGGACGGCCAGGGCTTCACGTTCTTCCTACGATAAGGCGTCTCAGACCTGAACGTGCGCCGGCGACTGGAACGCGCCGCCGAATTGTCGTCGGCTGATGTGTTTGAATCGTGCCGTCGGGAAGTTGCCAGACGAGCTTGCCGTTTAAGACATAGACGTTCGGAATCCCTT
>CAVEDG010000012.1:0-14562 GCA_963614205.1 bacterium
TTTTTGGTAAACTGTGCGCGTGGACATCGAACGCCTATACACGGACATCGCGCCGAAGCTGACCAATTACCTCGTGGCAAACGGGGTGGTCTACGCTTCGGCGTGCGACATTGTGCAGGAAACCTTCCTGCGCATCTGGAAGCGCCGCGAGTCGCTGATCGACGATCCCGAGCAGATTTCCGGGCTCGCCTACACGATCGCCCGAAACCTGCGCACGGACAAGTTCCGGCGCACGCAGCGCGAGGTGCTGCAGGACGAGATCAAGGACGAGGACGCAGGCTCGGTGTCGCCCGCCGACGTGCCGAGCGACGCCGCCTACCTCCGCGCGCGCCTGACGGCCGCGATCGCCGAGCTGCCACCGCTGCTGCGCGAGGCCTACACGCTCTTCCAGATCCAGGAACTCTCCATCCGCGAGATCGCGCGCCGCACGAACGCGGGCGAGGGCGCCGTGAAGGTGCGCATCTTCCGCGCCAAGGAGAAGCTGCGCGGTCTGCTGGCCGATCTGCGCACGGGCGCGACGGACGGACAGAAGAAAGGAGCGGTGCGCGTGTAACCTCCGGGCAGGGTGCGCGTAGACACAGCGCTATGAACATTCACTTCGACACTCACACTCAGGCGCCCGCGTTCACGGCGGATCTTTCCGCGACCGGGCAGACGGCCTTCTCGCAGGACGCGCGCGGCGCGTCCCTCCTCGCGGGAGAGGGCGTGACGTTCGCCGCCTCGGGCCTGGCGGACGTGGACGGCGTGACGGCGGAGATCGAGGCCGCGCTCACGCGCGACGACGACCTCGGCCGCCTCATGGCCAGGGCCTTCAACCTGCCGGCGCCGCCCATGCCGGCCTTCGACGACTAGAAAAGAGGATTTGTGGCAACCGCGCTTGAACGTTTCACACAGGCGATCGACTACCCGGAGGCTCCGCCCGCCGGGGCGTCGGCGTTCACCCTGGTCGTCGACGGCGACGCGGTGGAGGCCACGGTCGCGGGCGGGCGCCTCCGCCTCGTGAAGACGCTGCGCGGCGAGGAGGGCGACCTGTCGCTTTCGGCGCTGGCGGGCTATGCCGCCGGGCGGCTGCTGAAGGAGGAGGCCGTGCTCGCGTGGGACGCCGCGCGGGAGGCGCCGATCCTGTGGCAGGACGTGGAGGCCACGGCCGACGCGACGCAGCTGCGCCGCTTCTTCGAAGTGTTTGCGACGTCCTGCGACTGGTGGGCGGCGCGCGCGCACGAGACGCGGCAGGAGGCGCCGCGCGTGCCCGAAATGATGATCATGCCGTGAACGGGAGCGAGAGACCATGACGAGACGAATGAGACGAGTCCTCTGCGCATGCGCGCTCGCCGGCCTGGCGGGGGCGGCTCCCGCTTCGGCGGCGTCGCTCGCCACCGTGGCGTGGCGCGCGCCCACCTACTCCCTCACCGCGCGCGCGATGGACGTGCGCACCGCGCTCGAGTCGTTCGGCGTGGCGCAGGGCGTGCCCGTGCTGTGCTCGCAGGCCGTGGGCGGCGCGTTCTCGGGCAACTTCAAGGACGTGCCGGCGGCGGACTTCCTCGACCGCGTGACGGCGATGCACAATCTCGTGTGGTACTTCGACGGCACCACGATCTTCGTCTCGGCCGCGAGCGAGTCCACCTCCACGCTCATCGACCTGCGCTACATGAAGGCGGGCGAGGTGAGCGCGACGCTGAAGGAACTCGGCGTGGAGGATCCGCGCTTCCCGCTCAAGACGGCCTCGAACGACGAGCTCATCCTCGTCTACGGGCCGCCGCGCTACGTCACGCTCGTGGCGGAGACGATCATGAAGGCGGACCGTCTGCGCGAGCAGCGCACGTTCACGGAAATCGAGACGCGCCTCTTCCCGCTGCAGCACACGTGGGCGGACAACGTGAGCCTGCAGGCGTCGAGCCCGGAGGCGAACGTGTCGATCCGCGGCGTGGCGTATCTGCTGCAGGAGATCATGCAGGCGGAGACGGGCGCGGGCAAGGTGCGCGAAGGCACGAACGCCGTGGAGACGGCGGAGGCCACCACCACGCGCGCGGGCGTGTCGCCCGTGATCCGCGCCGAGAACCGGCTCAACGCCGTGCTCGTGCGCGACGTCGCCACGCGCATGAACATGTACGAGCGCCTCATCCGCGCGCTCGACATTCCGCAGAAGCTCGTGGAGATCGAGGTGACCACGCTCGAGCTCTCGCGCAACGATTCGCTCGACTGGCAGCTTTCGCTCAAGGTCTCCGGCTCGCGCGGCGAGTTCGAGGGCGCCGCCGGCCAGAACGTGGCCAACCTCGCCGACGCCGCGTCGATCTCCGGCACGGGCCTCGCCGGCGCCGCCTCCTACCTCGGGCGGCACGTGGACGTCTCCGCGTCGCTCTCCGCCCTGCGCGAAAAGGGCAAGGCGCGCAACATCTCGCGCACGACCATTCTCACGATGAACAACCTCGCCGCGTCGATGACCGACACCCAGAGCTACCACGCCAAGGTCGTCGGCACGGAAGTCGCCTCGCTTGAGGAAGTCTCGGCCGGCACGCGCCTCGAAATCAAGCCGCGCGTGGTCGAGCCGCCGGCGGACAAGACGAACGAGGCGCGTCGCGTGTGGCTCACGATGTCGCTGCAGGACGGCGGATTCGAGTCCATCACCGTGGATGCGATGCCGATGACGCGCACGTCCACGCTCGACACGCAGGCGCTCGTGCCCGAGAACGGCTCGCTGCTGCTGGCGGGCTATTTCCGCGACATCGAGGAGGAGGCCGGGTGGGGCATTCCCTATCTGCGCGACATTCCGTGGATCGGCTGGCTCTTCGGCGGCGCGTCGCACACGAAGGAGTCCGTGCAGCGGCTCTTCATCATCACGCCGCGCGTGATCGGCGTGGTCGAGCCGGGCCTCACCGAGGCGCAGGCCGTGCGGGCGCGCGACGTCGTGCGCGAGGAAGACCTGCAGGAGGCGCTGGAGGGCAGCGACGACGAGCGCCGCGTGCGCGAGGCCGACCGCCGCGAATACCGCGAAATCCGCAAGGAGAACGCGGACGAGCGCCTGAAGGTGCGCGAGGCCGAGATCGAGCGCGACCGCCGCGACCGCAAACTCGAGATGCGCAAGCGCGACGACGCGCTGCGCGACAACGTGCGTCAGTGGAAGGACGACTACACGGCGCGCGAAGAGGCCTACGAGAAGGCGCGCGAGGCGCAGCTCGAGGCGCGCGAGGCCGCCCAGGAGGCCGCCGAGAAGGCGCGCGAGGCCGCCAAGGAGGAGGCGAAGCCCTGATGCTCGACGCGGCCCAGATCATGCGCCAGGCGCTTTCGGCGGGACGTTTCGACGCCCTGCAGAACGCGGCCGTCTCCACGCAGCAGACGAACCAGGCCGCCGTGCAGTCCGGCCAGGCGATGGGCTTCCGTCTCGAGGTGATGAACGATCCCGCGCAGGAGCTGCAGGACTCGATGGAGGAGCTCTCCTTCCAGTTCGAGGAGAAGGCGATGAAGACGGCGGGCGAGCGGCGTCTGGGCGAGCTGCGCCGGTCGGGCAATCCGTTTGTCGAGGCCGTGCTGATGTGGCAGAAGGTGCTGCCCGACATGCCGGGCGGCGCGTACATGGAGCGTCTGCTGCGTTCGCTGCGCCAGATGATGCAGCAGGGGCAGGCGCCTTCGCAGCAGCAGCTCATGCGGATGCTCGGCGAAGGCTCGCGCGATCCCTCGCACCAGTTCGCGATGCTCGACGCGCTCGGCAAGGCGCTCGCGCCGCAGGACGGCGCGCTCCGGTCGCTCGTGGACGGCGCGCGGCGCGCGCTCGAGGCCGAGAAGGGCGCGGAGGTGCGCGCCGGCCTCAACCTCGCCGAGCAGATCAACGCGCAGACGAAGAACCCGGCGGAGATGCAGGGACTGCGCGACCTCTACCGCGGCGAAGTGCTCGGCTTCACCACGCCGCAGGCCTGTTTCCGCTCGCTGCTCGCCACGCGCGGGGCGGGGCGTCTCGGCGAGGCGCTCGACTTCCTCGTGAAGGGCTGCGGCATCGACTTGCAGAGCGCCACGCCGTCGCGCAGCATGGAGGAGCTGCACCGCGTGCTCGGCGACCTGCAGTGCGTGATGGTGCTCAAGACGGTGATGGACAAGATGACGGCGCTCGCGGGCAAGATGGCGACGCAGTTCGGCGAAACGTGCCTGCTGAACGGCGAGGCGCTTACGGGCCAGGTGATCGGCTTCACCGAGCTGCCGCACGTCACGGCGCAGAACATTTCGCAGCTGATCGCGGCGTGCGGGCTCGCGCGCCTGCTCGCGCAGCTCTACTTCTGCACGGAGCTCGTGGGCGTGTTCCGCCTGCTCTCGCCGCGCCTCTTCGCGGACGAGGCGGACCGGCTGCGCCTTGAGGACGCCGCGCAGGAAACGCTCGACGGTCTTGTGGAGCGCCAGGACGAGGAAGACCGCCGCGCCCGCGACCGGAAGGGAGGCGACGCCGCATGACGCCCGACTGGCTCAACGACGTGGTGCGCGCCTTCGGGCGGCAGCTGGAGCTCACGCAGTTCGCGCTTGACGCGCGCGGCGTGGCGGGCGTGCGCTTCGAGAACGGGCTCGCGCTGCGCTTCGAGTACGCGGGCGAGGCGCTGCTCGTCTCGATGGGCGTGGCCGCGGGCGACGACGAGGCCACGCTGCGGCGCGTGCTCGGCTTTGCGCATCCCGACGCCCAGCGGGGCGCGGTGCGCGTGCGGGCCGCGTATCTCGCGCGGCGGGGCGAGGCCGTGTTCGTGGCGCGCCTCCCGGAGCGGCGCGTGACGGTGACCGCGCTTTCCGAGGCGTTCGCCGCGCTGTGGCAGGTGGCCGACCAGGTGAGGAGGAGCGTGTCATGAGCCTGGATCGCGTCGCATCGAGCGTCAGCTTCAACACCGGCATTTCGATGGCCGAGTACAACGAGGCGCCGGCGGGCCAGACCGCGGGCACCACGCAGCGCGCCATTCTGCCGGGGTCGACCACCGTGTCGGAGGCGCTCGCCTCCGTGTTCCCGCGCGACCCCACCGTGGCGGGGCAGATCACGGGGCTGCTCGCCGAGGCCGGCGCCTCCACGCTGCTGCGCACCGCGGGCGGCTTCCACGCCGCCGCGCGCCGCGCGATCGACAACCTGCGCCGCAAGGACGGCAAGGGCGCGGCCGCGCGCGCGGCCGCCGAACTGGAAGGGCTCCTCGCCGACACGGAGCTCCTCGACTTCTATCGGGCCTCGCTTCTGGAGACATGACGGACATGCTGGGCAAACTCTCCAACATCGCGGGCGTCTTCAGCCGCTTCGGCGACCTTGTGCTGGCCTTTCTGCTGGTGTGCGTGATCGGCCTCCTGATCGTGCCGCTGCCGTCGCCGGTGGTGGACGGCCTGATCTCGATCAACATCTGCATCTCGGCCGTGCTGCTCATGCTCTCGCTCTATCTGCCGCGGGCGCTGGCGTTCTCCACGTTCCCCTCGATGCTGCTCTTCACCACGCTCTTCCGCCTCGCGCTCAACGTCACGACCACGCGCTGCATCCTGCTGCACGGCTCGCAGGACCCCAACGCCGCGGGCGCGATCATCAACACGTTCGGCAACTTCGTGGTCGGCGGCAACTTCGTGGTTGGCGCGGTGATCTTCCTCATCATCACGATCGTGCAGTTCGTGGTGATCGCCAAGGGCGCGGAGCGCGTCTCGGAAGTCGGCGCGCGCTTCACCCTCGACGCCATGCCCGGCAAGCAGATGTCCATCGACGCGGACATGCGCGCGGGCGCGATCGACCTCGAGACCGCCAAGAAGCGGCGCAGCGAGCTCGCGCAGGAGTCGCAGCTCTACGGCGCGATGGACGGCGCGATGAAGTTCGTGAAGGGCGACGCCGTGGCCGGCCTCATCATCACCGCGATCAACATCGTGGGCGGCATCCTCATCGGCATGCTCATGTTCGACAAGGACGTGGGCTGGTGCGTGACGCGCTTCGGCGTGCTCACGATCGGCGACGGCCTCGTCTCGCAGATCCCCGCGCTGCTCATCTCGATCACGGCGGGCATCATCGTCACGCGCGTGGGCAGCGAGAAGGCCGCGCCGCTCGGCCAGGACATCGTCAACCAGATCTTCGCGCAGCCCAAGGCGCTGCTGCTCGGCGCGTGCGTGCTCGTGGCGATCGGCTGCATCCCCGGCTTCCCGCACCTCACGCTCTTCGGGCTCGCCGCGGCCGTGGGCTTCGTGGGCTGGTCGCTGCGCGTGAAGGAGCGCCGCGCCGCCGCGGCCGCCGCCAAGGGCGAGGATCCGCTCGCCGCCGCCGCGCCCTCCACCGACGGGCGTCCGCGCCCGAAGAAGAAGGACGGCGACGACTTCGCGATGGTCACGCCGCTCATGGTCGACATCGACGCGGAGATCCGCAGCGCGCTCACCTACGAGGATCTCAACGACAAGATCATGGAGATCCGCCGCGCGCTCTACCACGACCTCGGCGTGCCGTTCCCCGGCATCAACCTCTCGCTCAACGGCAGCCTGCACGGCGGCCGATACCGCCTGCTCGTCAACGAAGTGCCCGTCTCGGACGGCATGCTGCGCGCGGGCTACGTGTTCGCGCTCGAGTCGCCCGAGAACCTCACCGCCACGGGCATCGCGTTCGAGGCGGGCAAGCCGTTCATCGCGGGCTACGAGACGAGCTGGGTGAAGGCCGAGGACGCGCGCAAGCTCGACGAAAGCGGCATCCGCCACCTCGACCTCAACGGCGTGTTGACCTACCATCTCTCCGGCGTGCTGCGCCGCTACGCCAACGAGTTCCTCTCGCTGCAGGAGACGCGCCTGCTGCTCGACCACATGGAGAAGGAGGCGCCGGAGCTCGTGCGCGAGGTGCAGCGCGTGCTGCCGATCCAGAAGATCACCGACGTGCTGCAGCGCCTCGTGCAGGAGGGCATCTGCATCCGCGACCTCAAGCGCATCACGCAGACGCTCATCGAGTGGGGCCAGCGCGAGAAGGACACCGTGCTGCTCGTGGAATACGTGCGCAGCGCGCTCTCGCGCTACATCAGCTACAAGTTCTCCGGCGGCCAGAACATCATCGCCGCCTACCTGCTCGACCCCGCGCTCGAGGAGAAGATCCGCAAGTCCGTGCGCCAGACCTCGAGCGGCAGCTATCTCGCGATGGATCCGCAGAGCGTGCGCGCGATCCTCGCCGTGGTGCGCAAGACGCTCGGCGACGTGCGCAAGATCCAGCACAAGCCCGTGATCATCGTGTCGGTGGACATCCGCCGCTACTTCCGCAAGATGATCGAGAAGGACTACTACGAAATCCCCGTGCTCAGCTTCCAGGAACTGAGCTCCGAAATCAACATCCAACCGCTCGGGAGGCTGAAGCTCTAGCATGGATTGGCTTCTCAAAATCGTCGAAGGGCCCTTGAAGGGCGCGGAGATCGCGCTCGTGGGCGGCCGTCGCGTGAGCGTGGGCTCGGGCGACGCGTGCGACATCGTGATTGCGGATCAGACGCTCGCCGCCAAGGCGTTCGACCTCGACGTGTCGGACGCGGGCGTGACCGCGGTTCTGCCCGATGGCTCGGCGCGCGCGCTGAAACCCTTCGAGATCCACGCCTTCGGCACGACCGCGCTCGCCGTGGGCCCGACCGACCGCGCGTGGGACGCGCTCACGCCCGCGCCGGTCGAGGTTCCCGAGGAGGCGCCCGCTCCCGCCGAAGAGGCGCCCACGGCCGCGCCCGCCGAAGAGGAGGCGCCCGCGCCGCGCCGCCATCGCGGCTGCGGCTGTGGGCTCTTCGTGCTGCTGCTGTTGATTCTGCTGGCCGTCGCGGCGTGGTTCACGCGCGAACGCTGGCTGCCGAAGGCGCGCGCCTGGTACGAGGCGCGCACGACGCAGACCGGCGCGGCGCCCGTCGTGACGGCGGGACCGTCGCTGGGCGAGCTCGCCGCGCAGCATCATCTGACCCTCGTGGAGACGAACGGCGCGCGCCGGCTCGTGGGCAACGTGGCGCGGCGCACCGAGCGTCTCGCCATCCGCGCGCTCGCGCTGGCGGACGACGCCACCGTGCAGTTCGACCTGACGGACGACGAGACCGTGCGCAGCGCGGCCGACGCGCTGCTCTTCACCGTGACGGAAGGCGCGCTCAAGGCGACCGCCGCCTCGAACCGCGTCGTCACGCTCGCCGGCTACGCGGCCACGCCCGCGCGCCTCGAACGCGCCCTGCGCGCGCTTTCGGCCGACGTGCCCGCCGTCACGCGCGTGCTCACCGACGCCGTGCAGGTGGGCGGCCCGCCGCCGCCGAAGCCCGAGGCCGCGCTTGCCGCGCCGGACGATGACGCGCCGGCCGCGCCCGCCGCCGCGGCCGCTCCCGCGCGGCATCTCGAGCCCATCGCGGGCATCCTCATGAACCCCTATCCCTGCGTGGTGCTGCGCACGGGGCTGCGTCTCGCCGAAGGCGCGCAGCTCGGCAACGCGACCATCGTGCGCATCGAGGCCGAACGCCTCGTGCTGAGGGACGGCACGGCCGAATTCGAATGGAGGCCCTGACGATGGAACTGCTTGAACTCGAACGCGAGCTCGCCGGTCCCGACGGCGCGGCCGCCCTGGCGAAGTACGACGCGCAGCTCGTCGCCGCGCAGCAGCGGCTCGAGGCCGCGTGCGCCGAGGGAATGCCGCCCGCCGACTTCGCGCGCTGCGAGGGGCTGGACGAGGCGCTCACCATCGCCCGCAAGCTGCTGCGTCTGCAGAGGAGGCCGCGCGCCGCGACCGCGTAAAACGATTTTTGTCCACACCAACACGAGAACAAAAAAACAGAAGGAGAAGAAGCCATGATCACCACGAACCATACGCCCGACTCGATGGTCAAGATGTACGACAACGTGAGCACGATCTCGCGCGTCGGCGAAGGCGGCCAGCTGGCCCTCAACGAAGTCATCCACACCGACAACGTCTACAACGCCCTGCTCAACGCGGCGAAGACGATGGAAGACCGTCTGGCGGAATCGCTCAAGACGTACCAGGAGCACCCGGACGTGCAGGCGAACCTCCAGCAGCTGCAGTACGACCTGCAGCAGTGGAACCTCGCGCTCACCACGATGACGAACATCCAGAAGAACATGGCGGATGCGCTCAACTCGATCGCGTCCAACTTCCGGTAGGACGGTTGCGTGTTCGACCTGACGGCGGAAGAGGCGCGGCTGCTCCTGAACATCGCCCTGATGGCGGTGGGGGGCAACCGGTTCCAGAGCGCGGCGAAGATTCTCGCCGTGCTGGAGCGGTTCCGTCCCGACGCGCCGTCGGTCGCCGCGGCGAAGGCCGTGGCGCTGCTGAGCGCGCGGGAGTTCGCCGCGTGCCTGGATTTTCTGGACGGGACGGCGCTTCAGCGCTTTCCCGCGAATCCGATGCTGCTGGCCTTCCGGGGGCTCGCGCTGCAGCGGCTTGACCGCGGCGCGGAAGCGGAGGCGTCGCTGGCCGAGGCCGCCGCGCAGACGGCCGACCCGGCGGCGGCACAACTTGCGAAAGGACTGATGGAACATGACTGAGGCAATGATCATCGAGGCGGTGCGCGCGGCGGGCACGAGCCCGGCGACGCAGGCCGCGCAGACGGCGCAGACCGTGCAGGGCGCGGCGGATCCCGACGCCGTGGCGCGCTTCGAGGCCGCCATGGCCCCGCAGCCGGTCGCGGACATTCCGTTCGCGAGCCAGGTCGCGGCGTCGTTCGACACCGCGCAGGGCAATTACCAGCAGATTCTCCACCGCATTCACGCGCTCACCTCGATGTCGAAGACGCACGCGCTCTCCGCCGCCGAGATGAGCGAACTGCAGTATGAAGTCGCGAACCTCGCCTTCCAGCAGGAGATCGTCACGAACCTCGCCAAGAAGGCGAGCGACGCCGTCTCCACGCTCGTGAAGAACGGCTAGCGCGGAAAGGGGACGACGACGATGAAACGACTGTTCTTGGCGGTCACGCTGGCGGCGCTGGCCGCGGGTTGCGACCAGCAGACCACGCTCTTTTCCTCGCTGGCGGAAAGCCAGGCGAACGACGCGATCGCCGCGCTCATCGAAAGCGGCATCTCGGCTTCGAAGACGCCCGGCGACGAAGGCACGTGGAACGTGACGATCGGCGAGAAGGACTTCGCCACCGCCGTGGCGATCTGCCGCAGCCGCGGCATCCCGCAGCGCACGTTCAACGGCGTGGGCGCGGTGTTCAAGAAGTCCGGCATGGTGTCGAGCCCGAGCGAGGAGCGCATTCGCTTCATGGACGCGATCGCGCAGGATCTCTCGCACACGATCTCGATGATCGACGGCGTGGTGGACGCGCGCGTGCACGTGGTGCTGCCCGAGAACGACCCGTTCGCGAAGAACGCGCTGCCGAGCTCCGCCGCCGTGGCCATCCGCAGCCGGTGGGACGCCGACCTCGCCGAGGCCATTCCGCAGGTGAAGGCGCTCGTGAAGAACGCGATCGAGGGTCTCGCCTACGAGAAGATTTCCGTGACCGTCTTCAAGGATCCGCCGCCGAAGAAGGCGGCGCGCTAGGGAGACGACGACGATGGACGCCGACGACAGACGGTTCCTGCTCACGGCCGCGTGGCTCTTCGCGCGGCACGGTCAGGGCACGCGCGCGCAGACGCTCTGCGAGGCGCTTGTGGAGGACGACCCGCGCGACGGCGTGGCGGCCGTCGCCCTCGCCGAGCTGCGTCTGGCCGACGCCGACGCCGCGGGCGCGCTCGACGCGCTGCGCGCGGCGGAGATTCCGTCCGCGCTCGCGCGCGCGGCGGCCCTGCTCGAATCGCGGGCGCTCACGGCGCTCGGCAAGCCCGAGGAGGGCGCGCGCCGCTGGCGCCGCCACCTCGCCGCCGCGAAGGGAGGCGCGCGCACATGGATCTGACCGACATCTCCCTCGACGACGCGCGCGCGCTCGTCAACGGGCCGCTCTGGCCCAAGGTGCGCGACGACTTCCGCGCCACCGGCGTCTTCCAGGTCTACCCGCTCGACGACCCGCGTCGCTTCGCCTATCTCGACGACGACGTGCGCCGCGACATCGACCGCTGGGTCGAGGCGCTCTCCCACGTGGACGAATGGCGCACCGTGGTGGACGGCCCCACCGTGCGCCGGCTCAAGGCGGACTACCCCGGCGTCTATCCCGAGGTGCTGCGCTACGCGGCCTACTGCACGGGCGGCAAGGACGCGCGCCGCCAGATCATGAAACTCAAGTTCCCGGAGGCGTATGCGCTATGCTGCTCCTGAAGAAGAAAACCTTTGACCTTGAAAGCGACGGCGCGGTCGTGACGGCGGACGACGCCGCCACCGTGGCGCGCGCCGAGGACGTCGTGGCCGCCGCCGAGGCCGAGGCCGAGGCCATCCGCAACGAGGCCAAGGCCGCCTACGCCGCCGAGAAGAAGCGCGGCTACGCCGACGGCATCGACGCCGGCAAGGCCGAGATCCTCATGCAGAAGCTCAATCTCGTGGACGAGAGCGTGCGCTACATGGAGTCCATCGAGAACAAGGTGGCCGAGATCGTGATGAAGGCGCTGCGCAAGTGCGTGGCCGACATCGACGACAAGGAGCTCGTGATGCAGATCGTGCGCAAGTCCATGGCCGCCGTGGTGCGCAACCAGCGCCAGATCACCGTGAAGGTCAATCCCGAGATGGCGCCCACGGTGCGCGCGCGCGTGAAGGACCTGCTCGCCGAGTTCCCCGCGCTCGCCTACGTGGACGTGGTGGAGGACGCGCACCTCGCCAACACCGCGTGCATCGTCGAGACCGAGGCCGGGCTCGTGGAGGCCTCCGTGGAAGGGCAGATCGCCGCCATCGAAAAATCCATCCGCACGAATTTCGCCAAGGAAAAATGACGTCCTCCTTCGACTATATCACGCAGGTGCTCGACCGGGCGGTCGAGGACGCGCAGCCCATCGAGGTGAAGGGCCGCGTGATCCAGGTGGTCGGCACGATCATCAAGGCGTCCGTGCCGGGCGTGAAGGTCGGCGAGGTGTGCATTCTGCGCAATCCGTGGGAGAACTTCGAGGTGCAGGCCGAGGTGGTGGGCTTTACGCGCGAGGCCGCGCTGCTCACCGCGCTCGGCGCGATGACGGGCATTTCGGCGCAGACGGAGGTGATTCCCACGCGGCGCGTGCACATGGTGCCCGTGGGCGAGTCGCTGCTCGGGCGCGTGGTGGACGGCCTCGGGCGGCCGATGGACGCGGAGCGGCGCGGGCCGATCCGGCCTGAGGGCTACTATCCCGTCTACGCCGATCCGCCGAGTCCGCTCGAGCGGCGCATCATCTCGCGCCCGATTTCGCTGGGCATCCGCGCGATCGACGGGCTGCTGACGTGCGGCGAAGGGCAGCGCATGGGCATCTTCGCGGCGGCGGGTGGCGGAAAGTCCACGCTGCTCGCCTCGATCATCCGCAACACGGAGGCGGAGGTGTCGGTGCTGGCGCTCATCGGCGAGCGCGGTCGCGAGGTGCGCGAGTTCATCGAGAAGGATCTGGGCGAGGAGGGCATGCGCCGCGCCGTGGTCGTGTGCGCCACCTCCGACCGCAGCGCGATGGAACGCCTCAAGGCCGCCTACGTGGCCACCTCGATCGCGGAGTTCTTCCGCGACAAGGGCAAGAAGGTGCTGCTCATGATGGACAGCGTGACGCGCTTCGGCCGCGCGCAGCGCGAGATCGGCCTCGCCGCGGGCGAGCCGCCCACGCGGCGCGGCTTCCCGCCGAGCGTGTTCTCCGAGCTGCCGAAGCTCATGGAGCGCGCGGGCAACTCCTCCAAGGGCTCCATCACCGCGCTCTACACCGTGCTCGTGGAAGGCGACGACATGACCGAGCCGATCGCCGACGAGACGCGCTCGATTCTCGACGGCCACATCGTGCTCTCGCGCAAGCTCGCGCAGGTGAACCACTATCCCGCCATCGACATCCTCGCCTCGATCTCGCGCTGCCAGTCCGCCATCATCCCGAAGGACCACAAGGCGGCGGCGGCGAAGCTGCGCGAGATTCTCGCCAAGTACCAGGAAGTCGAGCTGCTGCTGCGCATCGGCGAATACCAGAAGGGCGCGGACCGTGCCACGGACGAAGCCATCGCGAAGATCGACAAGGTCAACGCCTTTCTCTGCCAGGGCCTCACGGAGCGGCCGCAGTACGACGCGACGATCCAGGCGCTCAAGGAGGCGGTGTCGTGACGGCGCCGCAGATCGAGAACGGCATGGCGCGCGTGGAGACGGCGGGCGCCTATCTCGCCGCACGCGACCAGCCGTGCGCCCATGCGGGCGCGGTGCGCGTGGCGGGGCTGCGCGGCCTCATCGTGCCGGATCGCGCCGCGCTCTGCCAGGTGGAGACGACGGGCGCCGCCTACTTCGCGCGCGCCGAGGCGCCGTTTCTCACGCTGCTCGCGGCGCTGCCGGACGAACCGCTCTGCGTGGTCGCGACGAAGCTGCTCGTCGCGCCGGCCGCCTCGCGCGTGAAGGGGCGCGCGCTCAAGCTCGTGCCGATGTCCTTTGCGCGCGCGCTCGCCGTCACGGAACTGCGCGGCGGATGGGCCGTGCTCGCCACGAAGAGCCGCGTCGCGCGCGTGGCGGTGGCGGAGGGCGACACGCTCACGGTGCGCCCCGAGGCGCTTGTGGCGTGGTGCGGCGCGGCGCCCACCACGTTTTGTCCGCGTCTCGGCCTGCTCGACATTCTGCTGCCGCGCGGGCCGCGGGGACTCGCCTTTTCGGTGCACGGCCCGGCGACCGTGTGGTTCGAGGGCGCGGCGCTGCCGCCTCGGAGAAGGAGGCTCTATGGCGTACGCGCTTGAGAGCATGCGGAAGATCCGCGCCATGCGCGAGGAACGCGCCGGCACGGAACTCACCGGGGCGCGTCGCGCGCGCGCCGCCGCCGAGACCGCGCACAACGAGAAGGTGCAGACGCTCAACGACTACGCGCGCGGCAAGGACGCGCGCCGCGACCGCATCTACGACGCCGTGATGGGCCGCCCCGTCACGCGCGACGACCTCGACCGCGCGCGCGAGGCCGTCACGCGCATCGACGAAGAGGGCGTGCTGCTCGAGGCCGCCGAACGCGAGGCGCAGGCCACGCTCGACACGCGCGAGCGCGAGGCCCAGGCCGCCAAGGTGCGCTACGGCGTGGCCGCGCGCAACAAGGCGAAGATCGACCAGCATCGCCTCGCCTGGGAGGCGGAAGACCGCAAGCAGCAGGAGCAGCGCGCCGATTTGGAACTTGAGGAATTTACTGGCAGGAGGCTCGTGGGCGATGACGACGATTCTCTCGATTGACGGGGCACTGGCACATGCCGCAGGCGGCGGTCGCGGGGCGACCGCCCTACCGGGCGACTCGGTCGGGCTCGCACCGGTCGGGCTCGCGCTCCGCGCGAGCCGCGAGGGCGCGGCGGCGTGGGCGACCGCTGCGGATCTTCCGGCCCTGGCGCGGCCGCTTGCCGAAAACGCCCACCTACAGGCCGCCCTTGAGGCCATTGTCGCCGCCCCGCTCGACGCACCGGCGGCCACGGCACCGACCGTGAGCGCCGCCGCGCCGACCGAAGCGACCAAAGCGACCAAAGCGACAGCAGCGACCAAAGCGACAACAGAGACCCAAGCGACAACAGAGACCCAAGCGACAACAGAGACCAAAGCGACAACAGAGACC
>CAVEDG010000013.1:0-12822 GCA_963614205.1 bacterium
TGACGCTCCGGCGACGACGAGGCAGGCGAGGCCGGCCATGAAGAGGATGAACATCGCGAGGTTGAGCATGTTCGCCGCGCGCGGCGCGCCGCGGAACTCGTGCCAGATCAGAATGCCCCAGAGCGCGGAGACGAGCGTGGCGCCCTGGCCGAGCGCATACGAAATCGCCTTGCCCGCCGCGCCGGCGGAGACGAACGAGAGCAGCGTGCCGAGACCCCAGATCGCGCCGCCGAGCGCGCCGACGAGGTGGATCGGGAAGCCGCCCTTGAAGTAGGCCGCGTAGCTCACCGGTTCGCCCGAGACGGGCCGCCGCATGGCGATCGTGTTCCAGAGGAAGTTGGAGACGAAGATGCCAACCGCGAAGACGAAGAACGCGGAGTAGGGCGTCATCTTGCCCGCCGCCGGCGCCGTCGCCGCCTGCATGAAGCTCATGTCCACGACCTTGTTCACGAGCGGCGAGAACCACATCATGAGCAGACCCGCGACGAGCGCGATGATCAAGCCCTTGCGCGTCGCCGCCGCATCGCTCGCCCCGCCGACCGCCGACTGGCGAATGCGGAACGCGCGCGCATTGCAGAGGATCGACGCGACGATCAGCGCAAGGCCGACCGCGATCAGCGCGAGCACGCCCTTGCCGTCCTGCAGATAGTTGAAGACCGTGCCGCCCACGAGCGCGAGCCCCACGCCGACCGGGAACGCGACGGACATGCCCGCGATGGAGATCGCCGCCGCCAGCAGGATGTTCGACGCGTTGAAGACGACGCCCGCCATGAACGGCCAGAGCCAATTCGCGCCGAAGCTCGACTTCAGGTTCGCGACGAAGCCCCACGCGGGATCCTTGCCCATCGAGCCGGCCGTGAAGCCCATCACAAGCGAGAAGACGAGAAGCCCGATCACGTAGTCCCAGTAGAACAGCTCGTAGCGCCAGCTTTTGCCGGCGAGCTTCTGGGTGTTGCCCCAGCTGCCCCAGCAGAACATGCAGACGACGCAGAGGAGGACGGCGAACGTATAGTTTGTGACGTAGAACATGTACGGTTTCCTTTTGAGTTTTCGAGTGCGAGAAGCCTCACGGCAAGCAACAGTATACCACATTATGGTCTTTTGGGGGACGCTTGCTCCGAATGCGAGGGCACCACGATGTAGCCGCGCAGCTGGTGCGGGGCCCAGTCGTTTGTCCAGGTGGTGTCGCGGAAGGGCTTGGTGAAGAGCGCGGGGTCGGGCAGCACGTCGTCCGCCGTGCCCTGCACGCCGTCGGGTCCGCGCGAGAGCACGAGCGGCAGGCCGTTCGTGCCGCCCGTAGGCGCATAGACGTAGGCGCGCTTCCAGGGATCCTTCGGCAGCGGGTCGGACCAGATGCGCTTGTGGATGTAGGGCCCCATCCAGCCCGGACGCGACGAGCGCTTGGTGGCCAGCGCCTCGAGCCCGCCCTCTTCGAGCGTGGGATACGCGCCCGTGTGGAACTTGAAGCGGCCGAGCGCCTCCGCGAAGGCGTCCACGCTCTTCAGCGCCTGCGTGGCGCGGCCGGCGGCCGCCTTCGCGCTGTGGCCGCCGTTCTGGCTCGCCCGCATGAGCGAGAGCCCGAGCAGGGCCATCACGGCCATGATGACGAGGTAGAACACGGGGCCGCGCCGGAACGCGGGCGCGCGCAGGCCGAGCGCGCGCTTCTTCGCCTCGAAGTCCGCCTGGATGGCCCGGATGCGCCGCTGGCGTTCGGCCTTCGAGAGCTTCGGCTTGGCCGGGGAAGTGGAATGGGGAGTTGGTTCTGTCATGTTGAAGCGTCCTTACAGTCCCGCGAGGTGTCCGAGCGCGCCGAGGCCGGCGCAGAGGAAGATCGCGGCCATGATGGAGAGTCGGCCCTTGACGAGCGCCCAGCCCGCGAAGAGGGCGAGCGCGCACGGGAAGGGGTGGAATACGGAAAGGAAGGTGGCGGGCTGCGCGGCGGGCCAGGTCACGACGCTCATGCCCGCGAAGACGAGGCCCGCCTTGAGCATGAGCGCGTTCGTGGCGGGGCGCACGCCCCACAGGAGACCTTGCACGAAGCGGCTGCGCTTCCAGCGCTCGATGCCCGTGAGCGCGAAGGTGAGGAGCACGAGCGAGGGCAGCAGCAGCGCGGCCGTCGCCACGGCGGCGCCGCCCACGCCCGCAAGGCGGTAGCCGAAGAACGTGGCGGCGTTCACGCTCACGGGGCCGGGCGTGACCTGCGTGAGCGCCATGAGATTCGAGAACGCCTCGGCCGTGAGCTGCAGCAGCGGCGCCGCCGGGCCCACGAACTCCTGCAGGTAGACGGGCACGAGCACGAAGCCGCCGCCAAAGCCGAGCAGGCCGAACTTCACGAACGTCCAGAACACGCGGCCGTAGAGCAGCGTGACGAGCGCGAGCGCCGCGACCGCGCCGACGGCGAGCGCGAGGCGCTTCCCCCGCGCGAGCGGGGCGAGCGCCACGCCCGCCGAGTCGGCGTCGCGCGCCGGCATGGCGCCGCCGGCGAACGCCCACGCAATGCCCGCCGCCATCGCCGCGAGCAGCACCGCCACCACGTTCACGCCCAGCCCCACGAGCAGCGCGGCCGCCACCGCCACCGTCGCGTAGCCGTACACGCCGACCACGCTGCGCCGCCAGCCCTTTACGAGCGTGCCGAACACGATGCCCGTGAGCGCGGCGCGCAGCCCGAGCATCGCGCTTTCCACCCACGGATTCCCCGTGGGCAGCAGCGCGTAGCCGCACGACACGCCGAGGAAGATCGCGAACGACGGCAGCGCCACGGCCGTGAGCGCCACCACCGCGCCGAGCCGGCCGCCGATCTTGAGCCCCGTGTAGATCGCCGTGTTGCCCGCGATGAGCCCCGGCACCATCTGGAAGATGGGCAGGTGGTCGAGCAGCTCGCCTTCGCGCAGCCATTTCAGCCGCCGGCCGAACACGTCGTCCGCCACCACGATGATCGCATAGCCGCCGCCGACCACGAAGAGCGCGATCTTGAAGAACTCCCAGAAGAGCCGCACGTAGTTCCGCATCATGTCGCGCCTCGCGCTAGTAGTCGAGCTGGCTGCCGCCGATCGTCTCGCGCAGGATGGAGTCGCCCGGCACCGCGTCCGCCTTCGCCTGCGAGACGTTGTGGAGGATGCCGGAGAGGCGGCGCGCCTCGACGTAGGCGGCGTCCCACGGCTTCACCTGGTTGAGCAGCTGCGCGGCGTAGGGCTTGAGCACGGCGAGCTCGTAGTCGAGGGACGAGTTGAACACCGCGTCGGCCTGCGCCTGGTAGGGGTAGATCCAGCGGCGTTCGCCCGCGACGACGCCGGGCCAGAGCTCGAACGTGCGCAGCGGGGAGAGGCCGCGGAAGTTGAAGTCGCGCACGAGGCGGCGCAGCAGGCGCGTGTCCGTGGCGGAGAGGCGATTGCACGTGTCGAGCACGAGCTGCGTGAGCGCGTTGAGGTAGAGGCGGAACTTGAGGTCGTTCGAGATGTCGCGCGTGAGGCGCGGATTGAGCGCGTGGATGCCTTCGAGCACGACCACGCCGTCCGCGTCGAGGCGCGTCTCGGCGGCGGCGTCGTAGCCGTCGTGCTTGAGGAAGTCGAAGCGGCGCAGGCGCACGGGCGTCCCCGCGAAGAGGGCGTTGAGGTCGGCGGCGAGGCGGGGCGCGTCCACGGCCTCCACGGTCTCGTAGTCGAGCGCGCCGTTTTCGTCGCGCGGGTTGCGCGCGTCGCCCACGAAGTAGTCGTCGGTGGAAAGGAGCAGGGGCTTGAGGCCGTTCACGCGCAGCTGCGTGCAGAGGCGATGCGCGGTGGTCGTCTTGCCGGCGGAGGAGGGCCCGGCGATGAGCACGAGGCGCGTGGCGGGCTTGCGCGCGGCGATCCGGTCGGCGATGCCGGCGAGTTCCTTCGTCTGCAGGGCCTCGACCGTGCGCACGAACACGTCGAAGCGGCGTTCGTGGATGATCTGGTTCAGGTCGCCGATCGTCTCCACGCCCGTGATGGCCGTGCGCGCGCACTGGCGGCGGAACACGCTGAAGTAGGGCGCCACGTAGGGCAGCGGCTCCACCACGTCGGGATTCTCCGCCGTGGAGACGTTGAGCACGAGGCCGTCGTCCACGGGCACGAGCTCGTAGGGTCCCACGGCGCCGGTGCGCGGCGCGAGGGGCGTCTGGTTGAGCGCGCGGAAGTCGCCGCAGCGCGAGAGCTGCACAAGCGGCGGGTTGCGGTGGCGCAGCAGGTTGACTTCGTCCCGGCGGCCCAGCCCCGTGAAGAGCGCCACGGCCTCGCCGTAGGGCACGGCCTCCGCCGCAATGGGCAGGTCGGCCGCGCGCAGCGCCTCCATCGCGGGACGCAGCCGCGCGACGATTTCCTGCGGCGTGGGCGGCGGCGTCTCGCCCGCCGCGTCGTCCGGCGCGAAGACGAGCGAGCACCACAGCGCGGCGCCCACGGAATGGCGCACGCGGAACGTGGCCTTTGGGAAGAGTTCGTTCGCGCACTTCGCGAGCATGAAGACGAGCGAGTGGCGGTTGACCTCGAAGCCGTAGGCGTCGGCCCGCGTGAGCGGCCTGAGCTCGGGCGCGCCGATGAGCGGCGTGGCGAGCGGCACGACCATGTTGTTCACCACGGCCGCGATCACGGGCCGCCCCGCGTCGTCCGTCTTCGGCAGCGCCGAGTCGACCGTCCGCACCGTCAAGCCGTCTTCCGTCCTCTGCACGTCGCTCGTTTCCATGTTCGCCCTTTCCGGATGCCCGCTTCTCACCGCCCGCCAAGCAGATCCAGCACGGGCTGCAGGATCTGCCCCTCCTCCGTGTACATGAGCTTGTCGAGAATGAAGGGGAGGTAGACGACCAGCATCGCCACGCCGAGCGCGGACTTCACCGGCATCGACAGGAAGAACACGTTGAGCTGCGGCGCGGTGCGGTTCACGAAGCCGAGGCCGAGCGTGGCGAGGAACATCAGAATGATCACGGGCGCGGAGATGACGACCGTCGCGCGCAGCATGCCGTCCACCGCGCCGAGGATCTTCACGGGCGTTTCGGGCGCGAACGAGAGGCCGCTGCCGAAGACGGGCCACACCGAGAAGCTCGTGTAGAGCGCGCCGAGCAGCAGGAACACCGCGCCCGACACGAAGAAGACCGTGGAGACGAGCTGCGTGAAGAAGATGCCCGTGGTGGAGACCTGCGTGCCCGAGAGCGGCGAGTAGACTTCGCCCATCGTGGCGCCGCGCTGGTTGTCGATGAAGTTGCCCACGTTCTCCGCCACCCAGAACGGCACGGCCGAGAAGAAGCCGATGAGGAAGCCGATCAGCACCTCCTTCACGCCGATCACCGCGAGCATGCCCCAGCCAGGTTCGCCCGGCGGCATCGTCGCGAGCACGTGCGGCACCACGAGCGCCGAGAACGCGAGAATCGCCACGCGCCGCGCCGTGCCCATGATCATCGACTCGCCGAACGCGGGGCAGATCATGAACGCCGCGCCAATGCGGATCGCCGCCAGCGCGAACACGATGATCAGGCGATGGAACTCGAGATACGCCATCACTCCTCGATCTGCATCTCGTCCACCGTGATCTTCGTGCGGTGGCGCGAGCCCAGCGTCTCGACTTCGAGCACGGAGACCATCCAGCGGCCGTCCATCTTCTTCACGCGCGTGCCCCAGAGGCGGCGCAGCGGCTTGCCGTCCGCATCCACCTGCTCGGCCTGCATGAGGCAGCCCGTCTTCTTGTCCACCCACAGGCGCACGGCGGAGAGGCCGTCGATCGCGACCTCGGGCTTCACGAGGATGACCACGCACGTCTGGCCATGCACGCTCTCGCCTTCGCGGTCGGCCTCGTAGACGGCGTTGGGCCACCAGAGGAAGTCGAACGTGAGGTCGAGCCACGTCACGTCGGTCTCGAGCACGCGCGCGAGTGGCGACGCCACGACTTCGGCCTCGGCGGCGCCGGCCTTCGCGAGGCGGATCACGGGCTTCACCCCGGGACGGCGCGTGATGGTGACGGCGGCGAGCTCGTTCGTCTCGCCGCGCGGCGTGAGGTGGATCGTGACGAGCGACACGTCGTCCGCGCGGCGCATCGCGAGGCGGTAGCCGTATTCGCGCGCGACAATGCCCTTGCGCGAGCGCAGCACGAGCGCGCCCGAGAGCGTGACGGGCTTTGTGGGCAGCATCGCCCGGCACGCGCGCAGCACGTCGGGCGCGGGCAGGGCCGCCGTCACGGCGGGCGGCCGCTTGCCGTCCGGCGCCAGGACGTCGATCGCCGCGTTCGGCGCGGGTTCGTCCGCCATGGCGGCGGCGGCGCCGAACGCCGCCGCGAGTGCGCAGAGCGCCGCTGTCAGACGCCGCGTCATTTGAGCTTCCCTTCCAGCGCGGCGTCCTGCGGGCCGCCGAGCGCGCGGCCCTTTTCGTAGAGCGCGCGCGCCACGATCTGGTCGCCCGTGTCGATCTGCAGCGTGAGGTGCGCGAGGTTGTAGAGCGGCAGATAGGACTTCGGATGCGCCTTCGCCGCGCGCTCGAGCGTGCGCCGCGCCGCGTAGAGACTGCCGCTGCCCGCCTGCGCGGCCGCGCGGATGAGCAGCACGTTGAGGTCGTCGGGCTTCGCCTTCTCCAGCGCGTCCAGCATGCGCTCGGCCTCCGCGTAGGCGCCCGCGCGCACGGCCTTGAGCGCGTCGCCCAGCGTGGCCGTCGTCACGGTGTTGGTCGCGTTGGTGGCGGCGGTTACGGTGTTGGTCGCGTTGGTGGCGGCGGTCACGGTGTTGGTCGCGTTGGTGGCGGAGGCGGTCGTGTTCGTCTTGGCGGCCTCCTCGCGCGCGAAGATTTCGTCGGCGAGCGTCTGCAGGCCGTGCTTGAGGCGCCAGCGGCGCTCGAGCTTCGTCGTGTTGGAGACGGCCACGGCGCGTTCGTTCTCGTTCACCTGCGCGAAGCGGATCGCGTCGATGGCCGCCGAGCACGTGGCGCGCTTGTTGCGCAGCGGCGCGAACTCTGCCGTGTCCGCCCGGTCGGGGTTCTCGAGCTCCACGCGGTCGATCTCCTTCAGCGCGAGGCGGTAGTTCTCGATCGCCTTGTCGCCGTTGCCGTCGAGCGCCTCGTCTTCGGCGAGCTCGATGTATTCGTTCGCCTGTTCGAGCAGGCGATGGAGCCGCGGCGGCTTGTTCGTGCTGTCGGGGTCGAAGGGCCAGTACCAGGCGGCGGACGCCGAGACGGCGGCCCCGCAGACGAGCAGCAGAAGCGTGAGGATCTTGGTGGTGAAGGCGTGCATGGCGAAACGGAATTTCCGGTTAGTTCTTGAAGCTGTGGATGGGCGCGGGAATGCGGCCGCGGCGGCCGATGAAGGCGTCGCACGCGAAGCGGTTCACGGGCATCACGGGCGCGTGGCCGAGCAGGCCGCCGAACTCCACCGTGTCGCCCACGGTCTTGCCGATCACGGGAATGACGCGCACGGCGGTCGTCTTCTGGTTGACCATGCCGATCGCCGCCTCGTCCGCGATGATGCCCGAGAGCGTGGCGGCGGAGACGTCGCCGGGCACGGCGATCATGTCGAGCCCCACGGAGCACACGCACGTCATGGCCTCGAGCTTCTCGATCGTGAGCGCGCCCGCGTTGACCGCGTCGATCATGCCCTGGTCTTCGGAGACGGGGATGAAGGCGCCCGAAAGGCCGCCCACGTAGGAGCTCGCCATCACGCCGCCTTTCTTCACCTGGTCGTTGAGGAGCGCGAGCGCGGCGGTGGTGCCGGGCGCGCCGGGATGCTCGAGGCCGATCTCCTTGAGGATGTCCGCCACGGAATCGCCCACGGCGGGCGTGGGGGCGAGCGAGAGGTCGATGATGCCGAAGGGCACGCCGAGGCGGCGCGAGGCTTCCTGCGCCACGAGCTGGCCCACGCGCGTGATCTTGAAGGCGGTGCGCTTGATCGTCTCGCAGAGCGTCTCGAAGTCGGCGCCGCGGATGCGTTCGAGCGCGTACTTGACCACGCCCGGCCCGGAAACGCCCACGTTGATGATCGCGTCCGCCTCCGTCACGCCGTGGAAGGCGCCGGCCATGAAGGGGTTGTCGTCGGGCGCGTTGCAGAGCACCACGAGCTTCGCGCAGCCGAGCGAGTCGCGCTCGCGCGTGGCCTCGGCGGTGGCCTTCACGATCTCGCCCATGAGGCGGATCGCATCCATGTCGAGCCCCGTCTTGGTGGAGCCCACGTTCACGCTCGAGCACACGCGCTCCGTGGTGGCGAGCGCCTCGGGGATGGAGCGGATGAGCAGTTCGTCGCTCGGCGTCATGCCCTTGGAGACAACGGCGGAATAGCCGCCGAGGAAGTTGACGCCCAGCTCGTGCGCCGCGTCGTCGAGCGTGTGCGCGAGCGCCACGTAGTCCTCCGGCGCGCGGCAGCACGCCGCGCCCACGAGCGAAATCGGCGTGATCGAGATGCGCTTGTTGACGATCGGCACGCCGAAGTCGCGCGAGATGGCCTCGCCCGTGGCGACGAGCCGGCCGGCGAGGCGCAGCAGCTTGGCGCGCACCTTCGCGCGGCACGCGGCGAGGTCCGCGTCGGCGCAGTCGAGCAGGCTCACGCCCATCGTGATGGTGCGCACGTCCAGGTTCTCGTCCTGGATCATCTTGTTCGTCTCGAGGACTTCGGAGATGTTGATCATGCCCGCGGCTCCCTCTCAGATGCGGTGCATCTTCTCGAAGATCTCGGCCTTCTGGCACTTGATCTGCAGGCCGAGGCCCGCGCCGACGGCCGCGAGATCCGCGCCGAGCTCGGCGAAGGGCTTCGCGCAGCCGGCCACGTCCACGATCATCATCATGTTGAAGTAGTCCGACCGCACGGTCTGGGAGATGTCGAGAATGTTCACGCCGTTGTCGGCGAGACAGGTGCACGTGCGCG
This sequence comes from bacterium, assembly GCA_963614205.1. Taxonomy (GTDB): domain Bacteria; phylum Verrucomicrobiota; class Kiritimatiellia; order RFP12; family UBA1067; genus RUG572. The sequence goes on from CAVEDG010000013.1 coordinate 8,839, forward strand.
CGAGGATGCCCACGGTATCCTTGCCGACGACGGTGATGATGGCTTTGTCCATGTTGTTACGCCTCCTGAATGCCCAGGCGGCGCTCGATGTCCTCGATGGTGCCGCCCTTGGTTTCCGGCATGAAGAAGAGCGCCCACACGAGCTGGCACGCCATCATGCACGCGAAGAACGCGAACGCCCACGTTCCGGCCTTCTCGGCCACGGCGGGGAACGCCCAGGAGATGACCGTGCAGAGGAACCAGTGCGTGAAGCAGCCGAGGGCCTGGCCCTTCGCGCGCACGGCGTTCGGGAAGACCTCGGAGATGTAGACCCAGATCACGGCGCCCGACGAGCACGCGAAGAACGCGATGAAGCCGAGGATGCCGAGCACGGCGATCGTGGTGTTGCACGCCGCGCCGCGCGAGAGCTGCCACGCCACGAGCCCGTGCATCAGGATCATGAGCGCGGAGCCGCCGATGATCATCGCGCGCCGGCCGAACTTGTCGATCACGAAGAACGCGAGGATCGTGAAGATCAGGTTCACGGTGCCCACGCCCATCGTGCCCACGAGCGAGGCGATTTCGCTGCCTTCGCCGAAGATGAGGCCGAAGATGCGCGGCGCGTAGTAGTTGATCGCGTTGATGCCGGAGACCTGGTTGAAGAACGCGATGAAGAACGCGAGCAGGATGGGCTTGAGGTAGCGGCGCTGGAAGAGGGCCGGCGCCGTCGCGCCCGCCTTCACGTCGCGCAGCGAGGCCTCGATCTCGTCGGCCACCGACTGCACGGTCTGCCCCGCCTCGCAGAAGCCGATGCGCGCGAGCACGCCTTCCGCCTCCGCGCGCCGCCCCACGCGCACGAGCCAGCGCGGCGACTCGGGAATCGTGGTGAGCAGCGCCATGAAGAGCACGATCGGCAGGCACTCCATGCCGAGCATCACGCGCCACTTGACCATCTCCACGGTCATCGGGTTCGAGGCGAAGAGCCCCGCGAGCCACGTGCAGAGCGAGCAGAACCAGCCGCCCTCGACGGCCATCCAGCGCGCCACGAAGTAGTTCGACACGTACGAAATCAGAATGCCGAACACGATGTTGAGCTGGTTCGTGGCGACGAGCCGCCCGCGCAGGCGGCCGGGCGAGATCTCCACGATGTAGAGCGGCACCACCACCGACACGCCGCCGATCGCGAGCCCGCCGATGAAGCGGAACCAGCCCAGCAGATGCGGCCCGTACACCTGGCTCGTGGGCGTGAATGCGCACCCCACCGCCGAGATCAGGAACAGGATGCCCATCAGCCACAGCGTGGGCCGCCGCCCCCAGCGGTCGGACGGCGCACCCGCGCCGAACACGCCGATCACCGTGCCGATGAGCGCCACGGAGACGATGAAGCCGTGCCAGAACGCGCTCAGGCCGAACTCGGTCTGAATCGCCTTCTCGCATCCGGAGATCACCCCCGAATCGAAGCCGAAGAGAAAGCCGCCCAGCGCGGCGACGATGACGATGTAGAGCAGGGATGCGTGTGTGTTTTTCATGTTGTCTCCAAAGGCATGCGGTCGAGAAGATCCTCGTAGAACGCGGCGCGCGCCGTGTCGACGTAGGGTGTGAAGAGAAGGTTGGCGAGGCCGCCAAAGCCCGTGCAGTGGGCGAAGAGCACCAACAGCCACCAGCCCCAGAAGCTCAGGTTCAGCTCGAAGAGCCGCCAGCGGTTGCCGTCCATCAGCCGCTTCGACTCCGCGAGGCACTGCCGCGCCGTCCAGTCCGGATGGTCGACGAGCAGGTAGGGCGCGAGCGCGTAGGAGAACAGCGCGCGGATGCCGGGCACGATGAACAGCAGCAGCCACAGGAACACGAACGTCTGCTGCCAGAGGATGAGCCCCGCCATGCGCCAGCCGTTGCCGAAGCCGGAGACGCCGTGCGTCATCGTGAGGCCGCCGCGCGCGAGGGCGAGGGGCATCGCGGCCTGGCTCCACGAGGCGAAGGCCACCGTGTAGAGCAGCCCCAGCACGACGGCGGCGCTGCCGCCCAGCGCCAGGATGAGCGTCGCGGGGGGCAGCGTCTCGACCACCCTCAGCGCGTCGAGCGCGTTTTCCAGCGACGCGGCGCCGACCGGGGCATCGGCCGCCAACGCGCCCGCGACGCCGACCAGCATCACGAAGAGCGCGATGGAAACCAGCGCCATGGCCACGACCACCACCGTCTGCAGCATCAGCCCGAGCAGGTACGTGCCGTAGCCGGCGGCGCCGCGCCCCGCGCCGGCGAGGAGATACCGCGCCCGTGCGCGCAGCGTCGCCGCCGTCGGCACGTCGGGCGCCGCCCCTAAGTCCGTGAAGTCCGTTCTCTCGCCGTCCATGGTCCCCGATCCTTCTCTACGCGCCGAAGCACATGATCTGGCGCTCGAAGCCGAACGTCATCGCAATGAGCGCGGCGCGGATCCACATGCCGTTGCGCATCTGCCGCCAGTACATCGCGCGCGGATCGCGGTCGCAGCACGTGGCGATCTCGTCGCGGCGCGGCAGCGGGTGCAGGATCACGCCGTCCTTCGGCAGCAGCTTGAGCTCTTCCGCGCCGAACTTGAAGCGGGAGGTGTCAATGCGCGCGCTCTCGCCCTTGGTGGCGTCCCACTCGTCCTGGATGCGTGTCATGTAGATGGCGTCGGAGAGCGACACGGCCTCGCGCAGATTATCGGAGACGGCGTAGGAGACGTTCTTCGCCTTGAGGATGGCGAGCACGTCGTCCGGCACCTGCAGCTGCGGCGGCGCCACGAACACCTGGCGGATGTTCTCGAAGTTGGTGAGCAAATAGCTGAGCGAGCGCACCGTGCGGCCGCGCAGCAGGTCGCCGCAGAACGTCACGGTGCGGTTCTTCAGGCCGCCCTTCGTCTCGAACGAGCGCTGCAGGGTGTAGACGTCGAGCAGCGCCTGCGTGGGATGCTGGTCCTTGCCCGAACCCGCGTTGATGATCGGGATCGGCCGGTCCGTGTTCGAGAGCTCCCACGCCATCTGCTCGGCGAGGCCCTTCTCGGGACAGCGCATGATGATCATGTCCACGTAGGACGAGAACGTGCGGATCGTGTCCGTCTTCGACTCGCCCTTGGCCTCGGAGCTCGTGCTCTGGTCGCGCACGGAGCTCGTGGTAAGCCCGAGGATTTGGCAGGCGTTGAGGTGCGAGAGGAACGTGCGCGAGCTCGGCTGCGAGAAGTAGAGCATCGCGCGGCGATGCGGCAGCAGGGACTTCAGGTAGAGTGCGCCTTCCTTCGACTTCGCCATGAAGCGGATGCGGTTGGCGAGCGCCTCCAGTCGGTCGAGCAGCGCGCGGTCGAACTGCTGCGCCACGAGCGTGTGGTAGGGCGTCTCGGGGGTCAGCCCGTCCTGCACGAGATAGGGTCGCTTGGCCTCGGGGGAGAGCGCGTGGAAGGCCTCCCAGCTGATGTCCGTGAGCTTCGCCATTGTCGCGCCGTCCTCTCAGAGCTGTTCGCGCGCGGCGGCGGCGGGGTCGGCGAGGGCCGAGACGAAGAGCGCCTTGATCGTGTGCATGCGGTTTTCGCTCTCGTCGAAGACCTTGGAGTACTTCGACTCGAACACGTCGTCCGTGACCTCGAGCGCGCCGGTGTCGCGCGTGACGTCGGTGTTGCAGTCGTGGAACGCGGGCAGGCAGTGGAGGAAGAGCAGGCGGCCGTCGAGGTTGCCCGTGGCGCGCATGAGGTCCATGTTGATCTGGTAGGGGCGCAGCATGCGGATGCGCTCGGCGGTCTTGGACTCCTCGCCCATCGAGACCCACACGTCGGTGTAGAGCACGTTCGCGCCCCTCACGCCCTGCACGGGGTCTTCGCACACGCGGATGTCCACGCCGTTCCGGCGGGCCACGGCCTCGGCCTCGGCGAGGACCTCCTCGTCGGGCCACAGGGCCCTGGGCGTGCAGCACACGTAGCGCACGCCCGCCTTGGCGCAGCCCATCATGAGGGAGTTCGCCACGTTGTTGCGGCCGTCGCCCACGTAGGCGATGCACGTG
>CAVEDG010000013.1:12861-14245 GCA_963614205.1 bacterium
CGTCGAGCGTGCCGAAGTTCTCCTTCACGGTGAGGAGGTCGGCGAAGATCTGCGTGGGGTGGTAGTCGTCGGTGAGGCCGTTCCACACGGGCACGCCGGACCAGCGGGCGAGATCCTCCACGGTCGTCTGCGCGAAGCCGCGGAAGAGGATGCCGTCGTAGATGCGGCCGAGCACGCGCGCCGTGTCCTTCACGCTCTCCTTCTTGCCGAAGTGGATGTCGGGGCGCGTGAGGTATTCGGCGCCGCCGCCCTCGTCGCGCGCGGCGATGATGGAGGAGTTGCGCGTGCGCGTGGAGGACTTCTCGAAGATGAGCGCGATGTTCTTGCGATGCAGCAGGTCGCCGCGCACGCCGGCCCGGCGGCGCGCCTTGAGCTGCGCCGCGAGGTCGATCAGGTTCTTCATTTCGTCGTCGGTGAACGAGGTCATCCGCAGAAGCGAACGCCCCTTCAGTTCTGGCATCCAGGTAAGCATGTTAGACCTTTCGTGAAAAGCGTGACAACTAGTTTACCACAAGTGGGCGTGCGGGACTAGATGCCTATTGTCTTCCGCTCGACGTCGGCGAGCACGAGGCCGGCGAGGGAGAAGCCGAAGATGGCGGTGACGTGCGCCACGGTACCGTTGACGCGGGCCTTGCGCGCGCTCCAGGTGTCCGTGGGCTCGGCGGTGCACGCGACGCCGCGGTTGTCGCGGCGTTCGGGACTCCACACGCAGGTGAACGCGCGCGCGGGCAGGCCGCCCGTGCGCTTGAACTTCTGGCGCAGGGCGCGGGCGAGACCGTCGCCAATGACCTTGCGGAAGGGCGTGGCGCGGATCTGGAAGGGATCCATCTTCAGCGCGGCGCCCATGGAGGCGAAGAGCGTGACGGTGGGGATCGAGAGCGCGTGGCGGATGAGCGCGGCCTTCTCGGCGAGCGAGTCGATCGCGTCGATCACGTAGTCGCAGGCGGCGAGGTCGAACGAGGCGGCGGTGTCGGCGGAGTAGACCTCGGCGCGCACATCGAGATCGACGGCGGGGTTGATCTCCCGCAGACGGCGGGCAAGCGCCTCGACCTTGACGTCGCCGATGGTGCGCGTGGTGGCCATGAGCTGGCGATTCACGTTCGTGGCGCTCACGCGGTCGGAATCGACGAGCAGCAGATGCCCCACGCCGGAACGCACGAGCGACTCCGCGCACCAGCCACCCACGCCGCCAAGGCCGAAGATGGCGACGCGCGCGCGCCCCAGCGCCTCCAGCGTCGCCGCCCCCAGCATGCGCTCCACGCGCTCGAAGATGATGGACGTCGTTGACATGACCGCCCGACAGTCTATCAAAACCCACCCCGCCCCGCAACCCAATTTATTACGCAATGAAATCTCATTGCGCCTCGGGCAAGGATATGGAGCC
>CAVEDG010000014.1:0-13875 GCA_963614205.1 bacterium
CCTTTTGCGCCACGAGACTAGAATAGCACAGACCCAGTCGACTGAGAAGTCATGGAATTCTCAAATCTTCGTGATATGACCTCAAGATTTGTCAAATTCCCTTCAAATCGCCCTCCTTATTCCAGAATGCCACGCCCCCTGAAAATCAAAATGCGTTGGCTCCGAATGTGGTATACTATTCGCTTGATTTTCCACAGGAAAGGTCAAGACATCAATGAACCAGGAAGCATGGCAGAAGGTTGAAGCCGCGATCGCGGCGACGAAGGACACGACGATCAAGCAGCTGTTCGCGGCGGATCCCGACCGGGCGGCGAAGTACACGCTCTCGGCGGCGGGCTGGCGGCTCGACTACTCGAAGAACCGCATCGACGCGAAGGTGATGAAGGCCCTCCTCAAGCTGGCCGAGGCGAGCGACCTCAAGGCCGAGATCGAGAAGATGTTCACCGGCAAGAAGATCAACGAGACCGAAGACCGCGCCGTGCTCCACACCGCCCTGCGCAACTGCGACCCCACCGCCAAGGTGAAGGTGGCCGGCAAGGACGTGATGCCGCAGATCCGCAAGACGCTCAAGCAGATGGGCGCGTTCGCCGACGCCGTGCGCAAGGGCCAGCACCTGGGCTACACGGGCAAGCGCATCAAGTACATCGTCAACATCGGCATCGGCGGCAGCGACCTCGGCCCCGTAATGGCCACGCTCGCGCTCAAGCCCTTCTCGAAGCGCACCCTGCGCAGCTACTTCGTCTCGAACGTGGACTCCACGCACCTCGCCGAGACGCTGCGCGAGGTCAAGGCCGACCAGACGCTCTTCATCGTCGCCTCGAAGACGTTCACCACGCAGGAGACGATGACGAACGCGCAGAGCGCGCGCGCCTGGCTCATTGAGAAGCTCGGCAGCAAGGCGGCCGTGGCCAAGCACTTCGTGGCCCTCTCCACGAACGCGGAGGAAGTCGAGAAGTTCGGCATCGACGTGAAGAACATGTTCGCGTTCTGGGACTGGGTGGGCGGCCGCTACTCGCTGCCCAGCGCCATCGGCCTCTCGCTCATGATCTCCATCGGCCCGCGCAACTTCCAGCGCCTCCTCAAGGGCTACTGGAAGATGGACAAGCACTTCCGCACCGCCTCGCTCGGCCGCAACATGCCCGTGATCCTCGCGCTGCTCGGCATCCTCTACGCGAACGGCTACGGCGCGGAGAGCTACTGCGTGCTGCCGTACGACCAGTACCTGAGCCGTCTGCCCGCGTATCTGCAGCAGATGGACATGGAGTCCAACGGCAAGGGCGTGACGAAGGACGGCACGCCCGTGACCTACACCACGGGTCCGATCGAGTGGGGCGAGCCCGGCACGAACGGCCAGCACTCGTTCTACCAGCTCATCCACCAGGGCACGCACCTCATCCCGTGCGACTTCATCGGCTTCTGCAAGACGCACAATCCGATCGGCGACCACCACGACAAGCTCATGGCCAACCTCTTCGCGCAGACCGAGGCGCTCGCGTTCGGCAAGACGGCCGAGCAGTGCCGCGCCGACGGCGACGCCGAGACGCTCGTTCCGTTCAAGACGTTCACGGGCAACCGCCCCACGAACACGCTGCTGGCCGACGACCTCACGCCGGAGACGCTCGGTTCGCTCATCGCGCTCTACGAGCACAAGGTCTTCACGCAGGGCGTGATCTGGAACATCTTCTCCTTCGACCAGTGGGGCGTGCAGCTCGGCAAGGTGCTGGCGAAGAACGTGCTCAAGGACCTCACCGCGAAGAAGGCCGGCACGAAGCACGACTCCTCCACCAACGCGCTCATCGCGCACTACCGCAAGGTGCTCGGCCGCTGAGGCGCGCGCACGGTCAACCAGGAAAAAGGAAAACGAGACTATGTCGACGAAAAAGCTGTTGAGCGCGAACGAGGCGGTGGCGTGCGGCGCCGCCCAGGCGGGCTGCGTGGTGGCGAGCGCCTATCCGGGCACGCCCTCCACGGAAATCCTCGAGAACATCGCGAAGTTCAAGGACACGGTGAAGTGCGAATGGGCCGTGAACGAGAAGGTCGCGATGGAGACGGCGGTGGGCGCCTCGATCGCCGGCGCGCGCGCGCTGACCGCCATGAAGCACGTGGGCCTCAACGTGGCCATGGACCCGCTCATGACGTTCACCTACGTGGGCGCCACGGGCGGCCTCGTGGTCGTCTCGGCGGACGACCCGGGCATGCACTCCTCGCAGAACGAGCAGGACAACCGCACTCTCGCGAAGTTCGCGCGCATGCCGCTGCTGGAGCCCTCCGACTCGCAGGAGGCCTACGAGATGGTGCAGGCCGCGTTCGAGATTTCGGAGAAGTTCCACGTGCCGTGCATGCTGCGCCTCACCACGCGCACGAGCCACTCGAGCTCGCTCGTGAACCTGGGCGACTTCACGCCCGCGCCGCATCCGCTCATCCCGTACGTGAAGGACATCTCGCACACGATTCCCGTGCCCGCGTTCGCGCGCGGCCAGCGTCTCGCGGCGCAGAAGCGCACGGCCGAGATGGCCCACGCGGCCGCGCACAGCAAGTTCAACCGCATCGAGCCCGGCAAGAAGCAGATCGGCATCATCACCTCCGGCGTCTCCTACCAGTACGTGAAGGAGATCTTCCCCGAATTCACCATCCTCAAGCTGGGCTGGACGAACCCGTTCCCGGCGGAGCTCGTGAAGAAGTTCGCCGCCACGGTGCGCCACGTGCTCGTGGTGGAGGAGCTCGACCCGTTCCTCGAGGAACAGGTCAAGGCGCTCGGCATCAAGGTGCAGAGCCACAAGACCGAGCTCAACATGCTCGAGCTCAACCCCGACCGTCTGCAGGATCTGCGCCACGAGCTGCTCAAGGACGTGCCGAAGGCGAAGGCCGTGAAGCCCGACGCCACGCTGCCCACGCGCCCGCCCGTGCTCTGCGCCGGCTGCGGACACCGCGGCGTCTTCTACGTGCTGCACAAGCTCGGCGCCACCGTGACGGGCGACATCGGGTGCTACACGCTCGGCGCCTTCCCGCCCCTCAACGCGATGGACACCACGATCTGCATGGGCGCCTCGATCGGCAACGCCGCCGGCATGCGCAAGGCCGGCCTCAAGGGCCGCATCTGCGCCGTGCTCGGCGACTCCACCTTCTTCCACAGCGGCATGACCGGCATCCTCTCCGCCCACTACAACGGCACGCCCGTGACGACCGTGGTGCTCGACAACCGCATCACCGCCATGACCGGCCACCAGGACAACCCCGGCACCGGCAAGACGCTCACCGGCGACGCCGCCCCCGTCACGGAGATCATGGACATCGCCAAGGCCTGCGGCTACAAGAAGGTCGTCAAGGTCTCCGCCGACGACCTCGGCGCGCTCGAGACGACGCTCAAGGACGCGATGGACGGCGACGAAGGCGCGCTCATCGTGGCCTACGCGCCGTGCCGCATCGCCGCCAAGCTCACGCGCGAGGGCCTCTGCGAAGTGGACGAGAGCGCGTGCAAGGCGTGCGGCGCCTGCTTCAAGATGGGCTGCCCCGCGATGACGCGCGGCCAGGAGAAGGCGCCGGGCCGCTTCCAGATGAAGATCGACCCCACGCTGTGCGCCGGCTGCAAGCAGTGCCAGCAGGTGTGCAAGTTCAACGCGATCAAGCGCGTGCGCTAGCGCATAAGCCCGGATGTCCCTGATCGCCCAGTTCAAGCGGCAGCGCGACACGCGGCCGAACGAGGCCGCGTTCCTGATCGCGTCCGGCGACCGGTCCCTTCCGATCACCTGGCGCGAGTTCGCGCGCGACATCGAGGCGATCGGGTGGATCATCCGCAAGTACGTGCCGGGCGCGACGATCGCGATTCTCGGCGCGAACTCGTACGAATGGATGACGGCGCACGCGGCGTGTCTCTTCGCGGGCGCGGTGGCGCTGCCGCTGGAGGCGGCGCTGTCGGCCGAGGAGATCGCCGCGCGCCTGTCGTTCACGGGCGCGCGCGTGCTGCTGCACTCGGCCGCGTTCGCCGACCGCGCGCGCGAGGTGCGCCAGCTGCTGCCCAAGCTCATCACGGGCGGCTTCGGCACGCGCCTCACCGACCGCATGATCGCCACGGCGCGCAAGGCGCTCGACGCGGGCGAGCCCGGCCTCTTCGACCTGCCCGAACGCGACGAGGACGAGACGGCGATGCTCGTCTTCACGAGCGGCACGACCTCGAAGCCGCGCGGCGCCATGCTCACCCTGCACGGCCTCCGCGCGTTCTCCGACGTCTGGCAGGAGACGCTCCACTTCGCGCCCGGCGCGCACACGCTCATGCTCCTGCCGCTCAACCACATCTTCGGCATCAGCGTGACGTACACCATGCTCGCGCACGGCGTCGCGCTCGGCGTGTGCCCCGACTTCCGCCGCATCTACGAGGCCGTGGAGCGCTTCCGCGCGGACTTCCTCTTCCTCGTGCCCGCGCTCGCGGAGCTGCTCGCCGACAAGATCGCGCAGAAGGGCCGCAGCGTGGAGGACGCCGGCCTCTCCCTGCGCTGGATTCTCACGGGCGGCGCGCCGCTGCCCGGCCGCGCCTACCAGAAGCTCAAGGATCTCGGCATCCGCACGATCGGCGGCTACGGCCTCACCGAGACGACGGCGCTCTTCTCCGTGGGCGACCTCGAGGCGGCGCCGCGCCCCGGCGGCGCGGGCGTCGCGTGCGGCGGCCGCAGCGGCATGGAGACGCGCGTCTCGCCCGAGGGCGTGCTGCAGATCCGCGGCCCCGCCGTGTTCAAGGGCTACTACAAGGAACCCGAGAAGACCGCCGCCGTGCTCGACAAGGATGGCTGGTTCACCACGGGCGACTACGGCCGCATCGACGCGGACGGCACCGTGTGGGTGACGGGACGCGCCTCGCGCACGATCGTGCTCTCGAGCGGCAAGAAGGTCGCGCCGGAGGAACTCGAGGAGGCGCTGCTCAATCTGCCCGGCATCCTGGAGGCCGTCGTCTCGGGCGACCTCGAAACGCGCGACGTGCGGGCCGACGTGTATGCGTCCGTGCCCGAGGAGACCGTGCGCGAGCAGATCGCGATCCTGAACCGCAAGCTGCCGCTCTACAAGCGCATTCGCCAGGTCGTGGTGCGCGCGGAACCGTTCCCGCGCACGGCGAGCGGCAAGATCAAGGTGTCGCTGCCGCCCGTCGTCGGGCGCGTGGTCACGGAGGCGCGGCGGCGGCTGCTCGCGCCCGAGAAGTGGAAGTGGGTCGTGCTGGGGCTTGGCGCGATCGCCGCGCTCATCGTGCTCTGGAACGTGTTCGGGCACGCCGTGTTCGCGCAGCTCGAATCCACGAAATCGCTGTGGACGGCCTTCGAGGCGATCGAGGACCGCCTCGCCGAAGCGCTCGCCATTCTCGTGCTCGCGGCCGCGGTGGCCGTGTGGCGCACCGGCATTTTCAAGTCAACAAAATCATCACCCGACGCCGACGCCGAAACGGACGCGGCGCGGGACAAGGAGAAATCAACATGACGGATCAGGTTACAAACGCCCTCGGGCAGCATGCGAACGAAGGACGTGAACTCGTGCAGCAGGTCTTCGCCTGGCTGGCGCAGAACGGCGTGTCGTGCGCGCTCAACATCGTGAGCGCCGTGCTCATCCTGCTGCTCGGCGGGCTCATCGTGAAGGGGCTTGTGGCGGCGCTGCGGCGCGCGCTCGCGAAGTCGGCGCGCGTGGACGAGCTGCTGCGCACGTTCCTCTGCAGCATCGCCTCGAAGACGGGCTGGGCGATTCTGCTCGTCGTCGCGCTCGGCCGCCTCGGCGTGGACGTGGGGCCGCTCGTGGCGAGCCTCGGCGTGACGGGCGTCGTGCTCGGCTTCGCGTTCAAGGAATCGCTCGGCAGCCTCGCGGCCGGTCTCATGATCGCGCTCAACCACCCGTTCAAGGTGGGCGACTACGTGATCGCGGGCGGCGTGGAAGGCACCGTGACCGAGCTCAACATGATGGCGACCGTGCTCGCCACGGCGGACAACAAGAAGGTCACCGTGCCGAACGGAACCGTGTGGGGCGGCGCGATCACGAACTTCAACGCGCTTGGCCGCCGCCGCGTGGACGTCAAGGCGTTCGTGGCCTACGGCACCGATCTCGCCAAGGCGCGGCAGATCGCGCTCGACGCGCTCAAGGCGGTTCCGGGCGTGCTCGCCGATCCCGCGCCGGGCGTCTCCGTGGCGACGCTGGGCGATTCGGCGGTTGTCTTCAATCTGTTCCCGTGGGCGAAATGCGCCGACTACTGGTCGGTCTACTCGGCGGCGCAGACGGCCGTGCTCGCCGCCTTCGCGAAGGCCGGCGTTTCCGTGCCGTTCCCGCAGCTGGAAGTGACGCTGAAGAACGGCGCCGCCGCGAAGTAGACCACGGGAGGAGCAGACATGACGAGCATGAAGCCGATTCTGGCGGCGGCGGCCGTTGCCGTGGCGGGCGCCGTGTGGGCGGCAGCGCCCGTGTACAAGGGCCCCGTGAAGGCGGAGGAGGTGCACACGCGCGACGGCGTGGGGCATTTCCTCGAGAAGATCCGGTCGGGGAAGAAGGAGATCGTGGTCGCCTATCTGGGCGGTTCGATCACGGAGATGAACGGCTGGCGCAACCTCACCACCGACTGGCTGCGCAAGACGTATCCGGGCGTGACGTTCAAGGAAGTCCACGCGGCCATTGGCGGCACGGGCTCCGACCTCGGCGTGTTCCGCCTCGCGCACGACGCGCTGCGCCACAATCCCGACCTCCTCTTCGTGGAGTTCGCCACGAACGACGGCGGCGCCGCGCCGGAGAACATCTGGCGCGCGATGGAGGGCATCGTGCGCCAGACGTGGCGGAAGGACGCGACCACGGACATCGTCTTCACCTACACGATCACGCACGCGATGCTGAACGACTACGGCAAGGGCCTGTGCCCGCGCGCCGCGAGCGCGATGGAACAGCTGGCCGACTTCTACGGCATTCCGTCCATCGGCTTCGGCCCGCGCGTGATGGAGGAGGTCAAGGCCGGGCGGCTCGTGATGAACTGGGCGGCGGCCGAGAAGGAGACGGCCGTGCCCGTGGAGACGCCCGAGCGCGACAAGGCCATCTCGGCGGCGCTCGCGAAGGAGGGCAAGATCCTCTTCGCGAAGGACGGCGTGCATCCCGCGATGACGGGGCATGGGTTCTACCTGAAGTCCATCGTCAACGGCTTCACGCAGATGAAGGACGCGAAGCCCGCGGATCACGCGGCGAAGCTGAAGACGGCGTTCATCGCGGACAATCTCGAGAACGCGAAGATGGTGCCGATCAAGCCCGAGATGCTCACGGGCGCGTGGCGCAAACTGCCGGAGAACGATTCCAAGAGCCGCGCCTTTTCGGGGCGCATGGGCGAGCTGTGGCTGGCGGAGACGCCCGGCGACACGCTCACGTTCACGTTCAAGGGCTCCTACTGCCGCATCTACGATCTGCTCGGACCCGACGGCGGCCAGGTGTGGGTGACGGTGGACGGCGTGCGCGCCAAGCGGCCGAGCGCCCGCTTCGACAGCTACTGCACCTATCACCGCATCGCCACCCTGCATGTCTTCGCCGGCGCGGAGGGCGTGCACACGGTGGAGATCAAGGTGGACAAGGATCAGCCGTCGCGCCAGAGCGTGGCGTTCCGCCTGAAGAATCCCGCCGTCGAGCTGGCGCAGCCCAAGTACCAGGGCACGCGCTTCTGGCCCGCGCAGATCATGCTCGTGGGCGACCTCGTGCGCTAAGGCCACCGCCGGCCGATACAGAAGAACTGGAGTCCCGGGTGGGTATTGGCCCCGGGACTCCAGTTCTTTCTCTGTTTGGTTTGTGAGGTGCCGCCTTACATGTTCGAGAAGAACTGGAAGGAGGCGTAGGCGTCTTGCCCGTGTTCGCAGAGGTCGAGGCCCTTGAGTTCGGTCTTCTCGTCGACGCGGAGCATGCCGAGTTTCTTCAGCACGTAGAACATCGCGAGGCCGAGGCCGAACGCCCAGAGGCAGGTCATGCCCACGCCGACGAGCTGCACGCCGAGGAACTTGAGGCCGCCGCCGTAGAAGAGGCCCACGAGCTCGTTGCCGTAGCCGAGCGAGGTCGGCGCGGCGAAGAGGCCGACCGCGATCGTGCCCCACACGCCGTTGACGCAGTGCACGGAGACCGCGCCCACGGGGTCGTCGACGTGGATCTTGTCGAAGAAGAACACGCTGAACACCACGAGCACGCCGCCGATCGCGCCGATCGCGAGCGCCGCGTTCGGCGTCACGAGGTCGCACGGCGCGGTGATCGCGACGAGTCCCGCGAGCGAGCCGTTCAGGGCCATGGTGAGGTCGGGCTTGCCCATGACGATCCAGGCCGTGAGGAGCGCGGTGCAGGTGCCGGCGCACGCGGCGAGGTTCGTGGTCATCGCGACGCGGCTGATCGAGCCGATGCCCTGCGTGTAGCTCGCGGGGTTGAAGCCGAACCAGCCGATCCAGAGCAGAAACACGCCGAGCTCGCCCATCACGAGGCTGTGGCCCGGAATCGGGTTCGCCTTGCCGTCGTGGCGGTACTTGCCGATGCGCGGCCCGAGCAGGATCGCGCCCGCGAGCGCCAGCCAGCCGCCGACCGAGTGCACGACCGTGGAGCCGGCGAAGTCGTGGAACCCGAGCGCCTCGATCCAGCCCTGCGAGGCCGCGCCGTGCAGACTGCCCCACATCCAGTGGCCCGTGACCGGGTAGACGAACGCCGAGACGAGCACGGTGTAGACCAGGTAGCTGCGGAACTGGATTCGTTCGGCGACCGCGCCGGAGACGATGGTCGCGGCCGTCGCGGCGAACATGGTCTGGAAGAAGAAGAATGTCCAGTCCCAGGTGCCCTCGCCCGCGAACACGCTCGGCATGCAGATGCCGCCCCAGCCGATCGCGCCGCACGCCTTCGACGCGCCGAACATGATCGCCGCGCCGATGAAGTAGAACACGACGGACCCCAGCGCGAAGTCCATCAGGTTCTTCATCATGATGTTCGTCGCGTTCTTGGCGCGGGTGAAGCCGGTCTCGACAAGCGCGAAGCCGGCCTGCATCACGAACACGAGGATGCCGCCGATCAGCGTCCAGACGATGTTCAGGTTGTCCTGCACGGAGGCCGCGGTTGGCGCCGCGTCCGCCGCAAGTGCGTGGCCGGCGGCAAGCGCCAGCAGGCCACAGGTGATCAGTCTTTTCATGAGTTCACGTTCCCTTTCGTTTTTCGTTTTATCCAATCGCCGCCGGGCCCTTTTCGCCCGTGCGGATGCGGATGCAGTCCTCCATGGGCAGCACGAAGATCTTGCCGTCCCCGATTTCGCCCGTGCGCGCGCCGGCGATGATGGCCTCGATCGTCTTGTCGACGTAGTCGTCGTTCACGCCGATGGCGAGGCGGATCTTCTTGAGCAGCGTCACTTCCTCGATCGCGCCGCGATACTGGTGCAGATAGCCTTTCTGCTGACCGCACCCCAGCGCGTTCGAGACGGACATCTTGTAGATTTCACGTTCGTACAGAGCCTGTTTCACGGCATTGAGCCGTTCAGGCTGAATGTAGGCGATGATGAGTTTCATGGTTGTGACCTTTCTGCGGACGTTTTAGCAAAGGCCGTGCCACGGCTCGAAACCAAACCGTTGTCCACACGAAAATGAGGAAATGTTACATTTCCTGTAACACGCCCGCACATGGATTTCAGAAGTTTGACCGAACCGAGGGAGCGGCGGTCTCGAGGCTCGTTCGTCCGTTTTGCGGCGTGTCCCGTTTCTTGCTATACTATTCCGCGTCATGGCGCAGATTGACGAAACCGAATTCCTGGACTTCGCGGCGGACGTGCTCGGCGTGCCGCGCGGCACGCTCACGCGCGAGTCCGCCTACGGCGCGCTTCCCGAGTGGGACAGCGTGATGCACCTGCGCCTCGTGATGGAAGTCGAGGCCCGCTACCACGTCACCTTCCCCCTCTCCCTCATCCCCCGCCTCACCACCCTCTCCTCCTTCCTCACCGCCCTCTCCTCCTGATTTCCCCAACTCCCAACTATCAACTACCAACTACCAACTCCCATGCCCTACGACATCAAATTCGCGAAGATCGTCCATCATGACGATGTCGGCCACGGCTACCGGAGGCTTCTTCTGGACGCCCCCGGCCTTGCCCTTCACCTGAAACCCGGTCAGTTCGTGCACGTGCGCATTCCCACGCTCGAAGCGACCGCGCTGCGTCGGCCGTTCAGCGTCTTCTACGCCGATCGCGACTGCGGCCTCATCGAACTGCTCTACAAGGTCGTGGGGCGCGGCACGGAGGCGCTGGCGCAGCTGCCAGAAGGCGCGTACGTGGGCGTGCTGGGTCCGCTTGGCCACGGCTTCCCCGAGACGTGCACGGGCGTGCCGCTGCTCGTGGGCGGCGGCTACGGCGTGGCGCCGCTGCACTTTCTCGCGCGCCGTCTCGTCGCCGCGGGCGCGAAGCCGATCGTCTTCGTGGGCGGGCGCACGCGGGGCGATCTGCTCGCGCTTGAGGACTTCGCCGACTCCGGCATCGAGGTGCGCGCGGCCACGAACGACGGCAGCTTCGGCGCCAAGGGCTTCGTGACGGGTCCGCTCGACGACGCGCTCGCCGACCTCCAGCGCGCGAAGACGCCGTTCGAGCTCTTCACGTGCGGGCCGGACGGTCTGCTGAAGGCCGTCGCCCAGCGCGCGCTCGACGCGGGCCGGCCGGGCTGGATTTCGATGGATCGCCACATGGTGTGCGGCGTGGGCGCGTGCTTTGCGTGCATCCAGCCCATTCGCCGCGCCAACGGCGAGATCTACAACGCGCGCTGCTGCGTGAACGGGCCCGTCTTCCGGGCGGAGGAGATCGTATGGTCGATTTGAGCGTCAATCTGGGCGGCCTGAAGATGCGCACGCCCGTTACCACCGCGAGCGGCACGTTCGGCTACGGCGCGGAATACGTGGGACTGCTGAACTACGAAAAGCTCGGCGCCGTGACCGCCAAGGGCGTGCGGCTCGACCCGTGGCCCGGCAATCCCATGCCGCGCCACGTGGAGGTGCCGGGCGGTCTCGTGAACGCGATCGGTCTGCAGGGCCCGGGCGTCGAGGCGTTCACGCGCGACGTCGTGCCGCACTACGTGGAGACCGTGAGCGCGTTCGTGGACGGGCCGGAGAACGTGCCGCCGCTCATCGTCAACATCTGGGGCGGCTCGATCGAGGAATACGGCGAGGTCGCGCGGCGGCTCACCGCGGCCGGCGCGCCCATCGCCGCGATCGAGATGAACGTGAGCTGCCCGAACGTCAAGGCGGGCGGCCACACGTTCGGCCAGGATCCCGCCGTGCTCGCCAAGGTCGTGGCCGCCACGCGCGCCGCCACCACGCTGCCGCTCATCGTCAAGCTCGCGCCCAACGTGCCGGACTTCCGTCCCTACGTGGCCGCCTGCGCGGAGAACGGCGCGGACGCGCTGGCGCTCATCAACACGATTCCGGCGATGGTGATCGACGTCGAGACGCGCCGGCCCGTGCTCGGCAACCGCACGGGCGGACTGTCGGGCCGCTGCGTGCATCCCGCCGCCGTCAAGGCCGTGTACGACGTGCACGCCTGCACGGATCTGCCGCTGCTCGCGATGGGCGGCGTCTACGAGCCGAACGACGCGCTCGAGTTCCTGCTTGCGGGCGCCACGGCGGTGGCGGTGGGCACGGCCACGTTCACCGATCCCTCCACGGCCGCGCGCGTGTGCGACGGCATCGCCGACTACTGCGCGCGCCACAACTTCGCCGCCGCGCGCGACCTCACGGGCGCGCTCGCCTCATGACGCGCCTCTGGAACACCCTGACGGGACGCGGCGCGGCGACGGCCGCGCTGCTCGTGGGCGCGGTCGCCTCCGTGGCGCTCGCCTGCGCGGGCGCGACGGGCGCGCTCGCGTGGATGACGCGCGGTCTCTCCATCGCGGCGCTGGGCGTCTGCGCCGCATGGTGCGCGCTCGCCGCCATCCGCTCCCGGCGAAAGGTGGCCGCGCTCTGCCTGCATCTCGGCTTCGCGCTCGTGCTCGGCGGCTGGGTCTACAACGCCTGCCGCGGGCCCGACGATGGCTATCTGCGCCTCCGCGCGGGCCAGACCGGCCGCGTGGCGGAAAGCGAGACGGCGGAGGGCTTCCACCTCTCGGTGCGCGACTTCACGATCGACCACTGGCCCGACACCGGCACCGTGCGGCAGTACACGTGCCGCGCCGAAATCGAGCCCGACGGCGCCCCGCGCCGCGACGTCACGATTTCCGTCAACCATCCGCTCGTCGCCTGCGGCTGGTGGGTCTACCAGAGTTCCTACGAAGAGCTCGTCAATCCGCACACGGGCCGGCCGCTCTACTTCACGATCCTGCAGTGCGTCAAGGACGTCGGCCTGCCCGCCGTCGCGCTCGGCGGCCTCCTCCTCCTCCTCGGCGCCCTCCTCTTCGTCTTCACCCCGCCCCCCGCACCAAGCACCAAGCACCAAGCACCAAGCACCAAGCACCAAGCACCAAGCACTCATCTCCTCTACGGTCTTCTCTTCCTCGGCACCGTCGCCATGCTCGTTCACCGCGCGTGGACGACGGGGCATCCGCCCATGCAGAATCTCTACGAGTTCCTCATGTGCGCGGCCGCGCTGCTGCCCGTGCTCACGTTCTTCGCGCGGAAGGAGCGCCACGCGCTGCTTGTGGATTCCGCGCTGCTCACGCTCGTGCTCGTTCCCGTGTGCTTCGTGATGGACGGCGCGCCGCGCCGGCTCATGCCCGCGCTGCAGAGTCCGTTCTTCGTGCCGCACGTGGGCGCGTACGTGCTCGGCTACATCCTGCTCGTGCGCGCGGCGCTCGGCACGGGACGTCGTCTCGTGCCGCTCGGCTTCTTCCTGCTCACGCTCGGGCTCGTGCTCGGCGCGGCCTGGGGCAAGGTGTGCTGGGGGCACTGGTGGCAGTTCGACCCCAAGGAGATGTGGTCGCTCGCCACGTGGTTTGTCTACGCGGCCTACTTCCATCGCCGGCCGCGCCTCTCGCCCCGCGCGGAGACCGTCTTCCTCGCGGCGGGCGCCGTGATGATTCTGCTCACGCTCACGTGGATCAACCTTTCCCGCCTCTTCACGGGCATGCACAGCTACGCCTAGACGGTCGTTCACCATGCCGGGAAGGTCAGATTTCTTCGAGGGGCTTGACGAGGCGCGGGCGCGGGCGTGCCTGGGCGCGCGCCGGGCTGTTCTGGCCACGGGCGAGCATCTCGTCCACGAGGGCGATCCGGCGCGGCACTTCGGCCTCATTCGCTCGGGCGCGGTGAACGTGGTGCGCTACAGTCGCGACGGCCGCGCGAAGGTGCTGTCGCATCTGGTGGCGGGCGAGGTGTTCGGCACGTCGTTCGTGCTGGGGGGCGAAAGCCGCTGCTTTGCGGGCGTGGTCGCCACGGAGCCGACCACGGTGCTGCTGCTGAACGGCGAGAAGGTGCTGCATCCATGCGAGGCGCGCTGCCCGGCGCACGTCGCGCTCGTGTGCCGGCTGCTGGAGGTCATCGCGCGCCGCAACACGCGGCTCGCGCGCAAGATCGACTGCCTCACCCAGCGCACCACCGCCGAGAAGCTGCTCGCCTACCTCGCGATGCAGGCCGAGGCCGCCGGCGCGAACACCTTCGAGATTCCCTTCACGCGCCAGCAGCTCGCCGACTATCTCAACGTCGACCGCGCCGCGCTCTGCACGGAAATCACCCGCCTCGCCCGCGCCGGCCGCCTCTCGACCCACCGACGCCAGTTCACGCTGCCGCTCACAAAACGTCAAAATCGGGGCTTGGCGGGGGGGTAGTGCAACGAACTGGCCCACACGGGCGCGCTGCAGGTGCGTCCGCTCGTGCGCGCGGCCGCCGTCGGCGCGATCGCGAACCTCCCCACCGCCCGCACCCGCGTGGGCGACACCGACTGGTACGTGATGAGGAGCG
>CAVEDG010000015.1:0-13469 GCA_963614205.1 bacterium
CCGCGCTCCGCGAGAAGGATCTCACCGATCGCATCTCCGCCGCGCTCGCGGCGAATTCGTAGTTCCCCGTCTCCGTTCTTCCTCGCCTTCCGCCGTTGCAATCCGCGCCATGGCGTGATATACTACTTCACGCCCTTTTTCAAAGGGTCTTCGGTCAGAAACGCAACGGCGAAAGGAGGTCAGGACGACATGCTGGCAATCTACAAATGGGAAAACGGGGGGCTGAAGGAGACGGCCGAGCTGTGTGCGTCCTGCTGGATCAACCTCGCGGAGCCGACCACGGCGGAGCTCGAGCGCGTGCTGAGCTTCTCGCAGGCGCCGCGCGACTTCCTCACCGACCCGCTCGACCGCGAAGAACGCCCCCGCTTCGAGAGCGAGGACGGCTTCCACCTCGTGATCGTGCACGTGCCGCTGCCGGTGCGCGGCGACGAAGACGACGAGAGCGTGCTGCCCTACGAGACGCTGCCGCTTGGCATCGTCCTCTTCGGCCAGAGCGTGATCACGATCTGCTCGCAGACGACGCCCGTGACGAACGCCTTCCTCGACCAGATCCGGCGCGTGTGCCCGCCCGACGAGCGCAACCGCTTCATGTTCCGCCTGCTGTGGCACGCGGCCGTGCTGTTCCTGCGCTACCTGCGCGACATGCACGCGAAGATCGAGGATCTCGAGGATTCCCTGCACGAGTCCATCTCCAACGAGGTGCTCCTCAAGCTGCTCACCTACCAGAAGTCGCTCGTCTACTTCTCCACGTCGCTCAAGGCCGACAACATCCTCATCAACCGCCTCGACCACGCGCGGCAGCTCAATCTCTCCGAGGACGATTCGGACACGCTCGACGACGCGGCCGTCGAATACCAGCAGGCGCTCGAGACGGCCACGATCCACTCGAACATCCTCAACGGCACGCTCGACACGTTCGCCTCGCTCATCAACAACAATCTCTCGAACGTGATGAAGTACATGACCGCGGCGACGATCGTGCTCGCCGTGCCCACCGTCATCACGAGCGCCTACGGCATGAACATCGCGCTGCCGGGGCAGAACTACGCGCACATGTTCGCCGTGCTCGCGGCCATTTCGGGCGTGCTCGCCGTGGGCATCATCGGTACGCTGATCTACCTCTACAAAAAACGCATCTTCTAGGTCATCATGGAAAACACGGAATTCAACGCCGGCGGGCCCGGTCGCGTCGTCGCGATCGTCGGCCGTCCCAACGTGGGCAAGAGCGCGCTCTTCAACCGCATCGCGCGCCAGCGCATCGCCATCGTCTTCGACCAGCCCGGCGTCACGCGCGACCGCGTGGCCCGCGAAGTGGAGGCCAACGGCGAACGCTTCCTGCTCGTGGATACGGGCGGCCTCGCGTTCGACCGCACGCCCGGCAGCGACGATCCCTTTGCCGCCGAAACGCGCCAGCAGGCCGCGCTCGCCGTCACCGACGCCGCCGTGTGCCTCGTGGTGGTGGATGCGCGCGCGGGCGTGACCCCGCTCGACGAGGAGGTGCTCCAGCGCGTGCGCGCGAGCGGCGTGCCCTGCGCGATCGCCGCCAACAAGTGCGACCTCGAGACGGACGACGCGCGCGCCGACGAGTTCCTGCGCTTCGGCATGCCCGTGATGCCGTGCTCGGCCGAGCACGGGCGCGGCGTGGGCGACCTCGTGGCCTTCGCCACCGCCCATCTGCCGCCGCCGCCCGCCGACGCCGCCGCCACGCGCCCGCTGCGCGTGGCCGTGGTCGGCCGCCCCAACGCCGGCAAGAGCTCCTACATCAACCGCCTGCTCAACGCCGAGCGCGTGATCGTGAGCGACATCCCCGGCACCACGCGCGACTGCGTGGACGTGCCGTTCACCATCGGCGAAGGCCCCGCCGCGCGCCACTACGTGCTCGTGGACACCGCCGGCATGAAGCGCCACACGCAGATGTCCAAGTCCAGCGTGGACACCTTCTCGCTCTTCCGCAGCGAAAAGGCGATCGAGGAGGCGGACGTGGTGCTGCTCGTGCTCGAAAGCGAGCTCGGCCCCACGCGCCAGGACATGCGCATCGCGGGCAAGATCCTCGACGCCCACCGCGCCTGCGCCGTGCTCATGAACAAGTGGGACCTCGCGCTCGAGAAGGGCATCAAGCAGGACGACGCGACCAAGGTGCTGCGCCAGATGATGCCGTTCCTCTCGTTCGCGCCCATCGTCTACTGCAGCGCCAAGAGCGGCTACAACGTGCGGCGCACGGTGGACGCGATCGACGCGGTGGCCTCCAGCGTGCAGGCGCGTCTGCCCACGGGCGTGCTCAACCGCACGATCGAGACGGCCGCGAAGAAGACGCTCGCGCCGATGGTCAACGGCCGCCGGCTCAAGGTCTACTACGCGCTGCAGGTCGGCAACGACCCGCTCACGATCCGCCTCTTCGTGAACGACCCCAAGCTTGTCACGGACGCCTACCGCTCCTATCTCGAGAAGGCGATCCGCGCGCGCTTCGGCCTCGAAGGCGCGCCGATCCGGATGTTCCTCAAGGCGCGCAGCCGCAAGGACGGCGCGGCGCTGGGGCACGAGATCGACCGGCTCAAGAAGGGGTCCGGTGCTTCGTAAGTCCTTCATCGCGGCGTTTCGCTTCTTTCTCGCGGGGGGAGGTCTCAGCGCGGGCAATGGGCGGCTGTTCGCGCAGTCCGCGCTCGTGGGGCTCGCGGTGGGGTTCGTGACGTGCGCATTCCACTGGCTCATCGCGCATCTCGACGCGCTGCTGCTGCACGGCGTGGGAGCGCATGCGTCGGGGCTCGCGCAAAGCGGCGCGCTGCTGCGCGGGTTCGACGCGGCGTGGTGGTGCGACGGGCGGCGCTGGCTGTGCCTTGCGCTGCCGGCGGCGGGCGCCACGCTCGCCGCGCTGCTCATTCGCTGGGTGTCGCCGGGCACGCACGCGCGCGGCACGGACTCGGCGATCTACGTGTACCACCATCTCAAGTGCCGGCTCTCCTGGAAGGTCATTCCCGTGAAGGCGGTCGCCTCCGCGCTCGTGATCACCTCCGGCGGCAGCGCCGGCTACGAAGGCCCGATGACGCTCATCGGCGCGGCGTGCGGCACAAACCTCGCGCGCCTCTTCCGCTGGGACGACGCCACGCGCCGCCGCCTCATGCTCGCGGGCCTCGCCGCCGGCATCGGCGCGCTCTTCCGCGCCCCGCTCGCCGGCGCGCTCTTCGCGGCGGAGATCCTCTACTCCGGGCTCGACATGGAGTACGAGGCGCTGCTGCCGGCGTTCATCGCCTCGGCCATCTCCTACACGGTCTACGCCTTCTTCTACGGCTGGGCGCCGCTCTTCACCATGCCGAGCTACGCCTACGACGACGCGGTGCGCCTCGTGCCGTACCTCGTGCTCGCGCTCGTGGTCGCCTTTGGCTCGCGCGTCTACATCCAGACCTTCCGCTTCGTCTCGAACGTCTTCCGCCACCGCAGCGGCGCGCCGTGGATGAAGGTAGCGGTGGGCGGCCTCCTCACGGGCGCGCTCGGGTTCGTCTTCCCGGACGCGCTCGGCACGGGCTACGACCTCATCCGCACGGCGTTCCGCGCGGATGCGGACGTCGTCTTCGCGGGCGGCGGCCTGCTGCGCGCGGCGGGGCTCTTCTTCGCGGCATTCGTCGTCAAGGTGCTCGCCACGAGCTTCACGGTCGGCTCCGGCGGCTCGGGCGGCGTGTTCGGCCCCGCGCTCGTGTGCGGCGCCACGCTCAGCGCCGCGTGCGGCCTCGTCTTCTCGGCGGTGTTTCCCGCGTCGTTCGGCATCCATCCCGCGTCCGTCGCGCTCGTGGGCATGGCGGGCTTCCTCGCGGCGACGATCCGCACGCCCGTGACGGCGGTGATCATGGTCGCGGAGCTTTCCGGCAACCACGCGCTGCTGCTGCCCACCATGTGGGTGTGCGGCCTCGCCTTCGCGCTCAACAACGGCTGGACGCTCTACCGCAGCCAGATCCACGGCCACGGCAAAGCGTCCTGAACCGGCCGCAAAATGTGGTATACTGTGCCGCATGTGCACACAGGAACAGGAAGGCGACATGACCGTCGTTGAAGAAATCCGGGATCTCGGAAAGAAGGCGCGGGCCGCGGCGCGCGCCCTGCGCGAACTCGACACGCGCGACAAGAACGCCGCGCTGCTCGCCATCGCCGAGGCGCTGGAGGCGGACGCGCCGGCGATCAACGCCGCGAACGCGCAGGACGTGGCGGCGGCGCAGGCGGCCGGGCTCGCGCCCGCGCTGATCGACCGCCTCACGCTCACGCCCGCGCGCTTCCGCGCCATGGTGGAGGGCGTGCGCCACGTGGTCGCGCTGCCGGATCCCGTG
The DNA here is from genome assembly GCA_963614205.1 of bacterium. Classification (GTDB taxonomy): domain Bacteria; phylum Verrucomicrobiota; class Kiritimatiellia; order RFP12; family UBA1067; genus RUG572. The sequence continues at coordinate 4,314 of CAVEDG010000015.1, forward strand.
GGCGAGACGCTCGCCGTGCGCGACCGGCCGAGCGGCATCCACATCGTGAAGGTGCGCGAACCGCTGGGCGTGGTGGCCGTGGTGTTCGAGTCGCGTCCGAACGTGTTCGTGGACACGGCCGCGCTGTGCCTCAAGACGTCGAACGCGATCATCCTGCGCGGCGGAAAGGAGGCGCGCCGCTCGAACGCCGCGCTCGCCGAGGCCGTGCAGAAGGGCCTCGCGCGCTGGTGCGGCCCCGCGCGGTCGCCCGCGCTGCTGTGCGCCGTGCAGCTCGTGCGCACGCCCGACCACGAGGGCGTGCGCGAACTCGTGCGCATGCCCGAATACGTGGACGTGGCGATTCCGCGCGGCGGCGAGCGTCTCATCCGCGCCATGTGCGAGGCCGCGCTCGTGCCCGTGCTCAAGCACTACAAGGGCGTGTGCCACGTCTACGTGGATGAAGGCGCCGACCTCGACATGGCCCTCTCCATCCTCGACAACGCGAAGACGCAGCGCCCCGGCACGTGCAACGCCGCCGAATGCCTGCTCGTGAACGCGCACGAGGCCGCCGCCTTCCTGCCGCGCGTGGAGGCCTGGGCGCGCGAAAAGGGCGTCACCCTGCATGAGACCCACGTGGACTGGGGCGCGGAGTTCCTCGCGCTCGAGCTCAACGTGGGCGTGGTGGCGGACGTGGACGAGGCCATCTCCCACGTCAACGCCTACGGCTCGCACCATTCCGACGCGATCGTCACGCGCGACGCCGCGCGCGCGTCGCGGTTCCTGCGCCTCGTCGATTCCGCGGCCGTCTACCACAACGCCTCCACGCGCTTCACCGACGGCGGCGAATTCGGCATGGGCGCCGAGATCGGCATTTCCACGGACAAGCTCCACGCCCGCGGCCCGATGGGCCTCGAGGAGCTGACCACCTACAAATACGTCGTCACCGGAAACGGCGCCGTGCGCGCCTGAGGATGTCCTAGCGCAGCGGACGCGACTGATCCGCGTCGAGGCCGGGCATGTTGCGCGCGCCGAGCGGCCCGCCGTCCGGCGCGAGCGCCGTACCGAGCGTACCGGGCTTGAGCCGGTAGTCGCGCTGCGCCTCGTTCACGAACTGCGGCTCGCCGTAGACGCTGCCCTTGTCAAGGGCGAACTCGGCCTGGTAGCGCGCGAACTCGTCCGCACCCGCGCCCCACGTGCCGGGCGTCAGGCGCGTGCGCGGATCGCCCGCCGCGCGTTCGCGGCCGTTCACGTGGTATTCGCACACCTTGTTTTCCGGAATCCAGTAGAGATTGCGCGTCATCTCCAGACCGTCGCGCGCGGCGGCGTCCTTCACGCGCCAGTCGTTGAAGAAGCGCGTGGAACGGTCGGTCGTACGCACGAAGAGGTTGTTGCGCACCACGAAGTTCGTGGTCGGCGCGGCGTTGTCGTAGAACATGAGGTGTGCGCCGTTCGGGTTCGGCCGCTGTGCGTGGCTCCAGCAGTATCCCGCGTCGATGCACGTGTTGTGCTCGAAGAGGACGTTGCCCGTGAAGCTGCGCAGATCGTGGTTCCAGTACTCAAACGAATACTCGGCCTGCCAGATCACGTTGTCGCGCCAGGTCACGTCCACCTCCGGCCGCGGATCGCCGTTCGACTGGTTCGTGAGCGCCGCGTCGTAGATCTGCCACAGGCGGTTGCGCTCCACGAGGTTGTTCGCGCAGGCGCCCCAGAACTCGATGCCGTTGCCAAAGCGCACGGGATGGAGCGTCTCGCCCGTCTTCTTGTCCACTTGCCAGAACTGCAGGCCGCCGCCAATCCAGTAGATGTCGCAGTTGCGGATCACGATGTTGCGCGTGCCGCCGCCGCCAAAGCCGTGCGCGCCGCCGTAGCGCACGCACAATCCATCGTAGACGACGTCGTGGCAGCCGCCCTCGTTGACGATGTGCCGCGTGAGCGCGAGCTCGATCGAGTCGAACGCCTCGCCCGGGTTCTTCGGGTACTTCACGCACACGCGCTGCAGCGCGGGATCGTGCCAGAAGTCGAGGTCGTTGACCAGCGTGATGTCGGGATGCCCCGGCGCCCGCTTCTTCCAGCGGGGATTGCACCACTTCTTCCAGCCCCACTTCTCGCCATGGTTGACGATGAAGATGCCCACGTCGATCGGCAGCGTGTCGTTGCGCGGCGCCTCCAGACGCCAGATGCCCACCGGCACGAAGTCGAACACCGCGCCTTCCGGCATCACGTCGCCGATCGAGAAGTGAAAGCGCGCGCCCGGCACGTCGCCCCGGAACGTCAGCGGCACGTCGAGCGTCTGCCACTGCGACCCGATCTCGACATCCGGCGCCAGCCCCACGTGCGACGTCGGCCACGGCTTCGCGTCGCGTGAAAACGCCAGCGTCTTCAGGCGGAACGGCTTCGTGGAACGCGCCCTGAGCCGCAGCAGCGCGTGCTCCGGAAGATTCGTCGGCTCCGCACCCCACAGCTGCAGCAGGTTGCTCGCGGCCCTCACGCGCTTCTCGAGCGTGACGCGCACAAAGCGCGCCCCCCCTTCCTCGACGACGCGCGTGCTGCCGCGGTTGCCGTCCTGGTAGGAGGCGTACCAATGCCCGGGATCGGCCTCGCCGCTCCACACGCGCTCGCGCATCCGTTCGGCCACGGGCGTCACGGAGCGCGTGGCCCACACGTTGTCGCCCAGGTGCGTCCAGTCCTCGGGGCGGCTGCGCCCCACGCTGTTCTGGATGATCGGCTTCGGGCCTTCGCCGTAGGAGGCGTAGACGACCGGACGCCCTTCCGCGCCGCTGCGCGGATTCAGCGTGCCGCGCCAGAGACCGCCGCGCTTGAAGAGCACGCGGTCGCCGGGCTTCACGTCGAGCGCATTCACGCGCGCCAGCGAGCGCACGGCCGTCGCCGCGCTTGTGCCGGCCGCGGCATTATCACCGTGCGCGCTGTCGACGTACCAATCCGTTGCCTGCGCGACGCCCGCCGCGCCCAGAGAAAACAGAATGAGTAGAAGTTTCATATGCGCACAGTATATCACAGTTTTGGCTCTTCCTGATGGACGACCAGTTCGGGCTTCCGCCCGGAAAGGCCAGGCGGGGCTCATGACCGCGCCTCCTGACGGCTGTCCGTCTCCAGATAGGTCTTCGCGCGCGTGGTGGCGGCGTCCGCCATTTCGGGCGTGGCCTCCACGCCGGCGAACTTCACCATGTCCGCCGATTCGAGGAACGTCTTGAGCTCCGCGATCGCCTCGGGCGTGAAGGCGGGATTCGCCTGCGCCGCGCGCAGGAATTCCTCCGTCGTGAGATTCGGCGCGCGCACGTCGTGGCGGCGTTCGATGTAGCGGCGCACGACCATCGTGAGCTCCACGTAGAAGTCCTTGTAGAAACCGCGTCCCGGCAGTCCCTTCCGGAGCAGCGTCGAAAGCTCGTAGAGCGCGCGCGCGAGCGGGCTCATCCTGTGAATGCGCACCATGAGGCGGATGCGCCGCACGACCCACCACACGAGCGCCGCAAGCAGCAGAGCGCCCGCGAGCACGACCGCGCCGATGCCCACCTGCCGCCAGCTCGGCGGCGCGAAGTCGCGCTTCGGCGCAATCTCCATCGGCCCTTCGGCGGGTTCGCGCGCGGCAGGCGGCGCGAAGACGACGGCCTCCGTGTGGAACGTGCGCGGCGCATCGTTCCCCTTCGTCACCGTGACGACAAACGGCGCAAGACGATAGCGCGAGGCGCACGGTTCGGGACGCAGGCTCCAGCGCGTGACGGAAACGGTGCGGCCGTCGGCGTCCGTGACCGGTTCTTCGGCAAAGTCCTCCGCCACGCGGAAGCCGAAGAAGCGGTCGCGCAGATCCGGCAGCGCGACCTTCGCGCCTGCGGGCGCCGTGACGCGCACCGTCACCTCCAAATCGCGGCCGAGGTCGATCGTCTCGGGCTCCGCCTCGATCACGAGCCCCACGCCCTCACGCCCCAGATCCGCCACCTGCCCGGCCGGCAGCTGCGCGCTCATTGCCCCCAGAAACGCAACGAACGCAACACATATCGTTTTCATTTTACCTCTCATGTCCAAACCTCTTCGATGGAACTGCGTCAAGCTCTCACCCCTTCAACGTCCTCCAATCTCAAGCAACGTGCCGAAGCGGCGCGGTCGCACGAAGAAGAGGGAAACCGCGCGTTCCTCCATCTTGCGGATGAACGCGGTCTTGTCAGCGTAATAGAAATCCTCCAGGCGAATGCGCTTGAAGTCCTTCACGCCATACGGAATCTGCTCGGAGCTTCTCATGGCGAATAGTATACCATAATCGCGGTGACATCAGCATTCGACCTAAGAACTTCGATCTGCTCGACCAGGAATGGATCCGCGTACTTCTTTTTTCGGCTCGTCACGGCTCGGCATTTTCGAAAACACGAAACCCGCGCCGGAGGCGCGGGATCGCTTGTATTGGAGGTGGGAAGCGGAGTTGAACCGCTGTACGTGGATTTGCAGTCCACTACCTAACCGCTCGGCCATCCCACCAGATGGGAAGATCCGTTATTTGGTCTTCTTCGCCGCAAGAAGCCGGGCGTTGACCCGCTTGGCGTAGGCTTTCCGCCGGGTTCTCTTGGCACGTTGTCTAAGCTGTTGTCCCATGGCGGAATAGTGTACCAAACTTTCGGACGCGGCGCAAGGGGGTGCGCGAAAATTTCTGAAAAAAGTTTTCCGTCAGTCTGAAAACGGCTCCGCGCGCGAGCGCAGAAGCGCAATCTCCGCCCGATAGCCGTCGAGGTCGCAGGGCGTCTCGAGGTAGAACGGCAGGGCGCGCAGGCGCGGATGGTTGATCACGCGCACGAGGGCGTCGAGGCCGATCTTGCCCTTGCCGATGCCGGCGTGGCGATCCTTGTGCGAGCCGAGGCCGTTGAGCGAATCGTTGAGATGAATGGCCTTGAGCCGCCCAAGCCCCAGCACGCGGTCGAACGTGGCGAGCACGCCGTCGAGGTCGCCCGCGATGTCGTAGCCGCCATCCCACACGTGGCACGTGTCGAGGCAGACGCCCAAAGAGAGTGCTTGGTGCGGAGTGCTGAGTGCTTGGTGCGGAGTGCTGAGTGCTTGGTGCGGAGTGCCGAGCGCCTGGTGCGGAGTGCCGAGCGCCTGATGCTGAGTGCTGAGTGCTTGGTGCTGAGTGCCGAGCGCCTGGTGCGATTCGAACTGGTCGATGATGGCGCGGAGTTCCTCGAAGGTGCGGCCGATCTCGGAGCCCTTGCCGGCCATCGTCTCGAGGAGGATCGTGGTGTGCGGCGTCTCGACGCGGGCGCGTTCGCGCACGGCCGCGACGACGCGTCCGAGCATGGAGGCGATGAGGGCGATGCCCGCCTCCGCGCCCTGGCCCACGTGGCTGCCGGGGTGGAAGTTGTAGAGCGCGCCCGGCGTCGCCTCCAGGCGCAGCAGGTCGTCGATCATCACCGACTCGGCGAAGGCGCGCACGCGCGCGTCCGCGCCGGCGGCGTTGAGCGTGTAGGGCGCGTGCGCGAGGATGGGGCCGATCGCGTGCGCGTCGGCGAAGTCGCGGAACGCGCGCACGTCGCCCGGGTCGAGCGGCCGCGCCGCGCCGCCACGCGGGTTGCGCGTGAAGAACTGGAACACGTTGGCGCCGATCGACTGCGCCGTCTGGCCCATCGCGAGATACCCTCCCGCGCTCGAAAGATGACAACCGATCCTGAACATGTCAGCCCACCACCAATTCCTCTTTGGGGAAGCGGATGCGGCTCGGCGCCGCGTCCCGGCCTCCAATCAGAAAGACAACCGCCAGCGCCCCGAGGCGCCCGCAGAACATGCACGCCATGATCACGGCGCGGCCCGCGGGCGAGAGCGACGCCGTGGTCGTGCCGCAGCTCAGGCCCGTGGTGGAGACGGCCGAGACCGTCTCGAAGAGCAGAAACTCGAACGGCGTCGCGCCGTCGCCGCGGTTCTCGGTGACGAGCAGCGTGGTCATGCCGAGCACCACGAGGAGCGCCATCACCGTGACGATCACCATCGCCTCGCGCACGACCGCCTCGGGCACGGTGCGATGGAAGAGCGTGACGGCGTCCTGCCCGCGGCAGATCGCGAGGATCGCGAGCACGAACACGGCGCACGTGGTCACCTTCACGCCGCCGCCCGCGCCGCCCGGCGCCGCGCCGATGAACATCAGCACGCACGAGACGAAGCGCGTGACGGGACTGAGATCCTGCACGGGCGTGACGGTGAAGCCGCACGTGCGCGGCGTCACGGCCTGGAAGAAGCCCACGCCGAGCTTTTCCGCGAGCGAGTAGGGTTCCAGCGCGCCGTTCCACTCGGCGCCGAACACGCACGCGAGCGCCACGACCGTGAGCACAAGCGAGGCAAGCAGCACCACGCGCGTGTGGAACGACAGCCGGCCGCGCGCCACGAGATTGCGCCGCCAGAACTGGATCGTGCAGAGATTGTAGAGCACGAGAAAGCCGAGCCCGCCCAGCGTGACGAGCGCGCCCAGCGTGACGAGCGCGAGCGGATACGCCTGAAAGCCTTCGAGAGAGGACGCCGGCCCGAGCGAGAAGCCCGCGTTGCAGAAGGCCATCACCGCGTAGAAGTAGCTGCGGAACCAGCCGAGATCCGGCACCGCGGCGTGCAGCGCGCACATGCCCGCAAGCTCGATCGCGCACATCGAGCACACCACCCACAGCACGAGCCCGCGCCAGCCGCGCACGCCCTTCACGCCGTAGGCGTTCGTGATCGAGAACTCGCCCGCGAGCGACAGCCGCCGCCCGATCACCACGAGGAAGAACGTGCCCACCGTCATCGTGCCCATGCACCCCAGCTGCACGAGCACGAGCAGCACGCCCTGGCCGAACCGCGACAGCTCCGCGCCCACGTCGATCACGGAAAGCCCCGTGATGCACACGGCGGAACACGCCGTGAAGAGCGCGTCCGACACGGGCATCCACGCGCGCGCGGCGGACGACGCGGGCAGCATGAGCAGCAACGCCCCCGCCGCGATCGCGCCGAGATAGCCCAGCACGATCACGAGGCGCGTCCTCACTTCTCCTCCTTGCCGCTCCTCCAGCGCTCGAGCAGGCACGCTTCCTTGATCCACACCGCCCAGATGCTGACCTCGTAGAGCAGGCACAGCGGCAGGGCCATCACGAGCTGGCTCATCGGATCCGGCGGCGTGAGCACCATGCCCAGGAAGAACGCCGCCACGATCGCGAACTTGCGCCAGCGGCGCAGCGTGTCGGAGGAGATCACGCCCAGCCAGCCCAGCACGAACAGAATGAGCGGAATCTGGAAGACGAGGCCAAAGGCGAGCACGAGCTTCAGGATGAGCGGCACGTAGTCCTCGATCCGCACCTGCGTGACGGAGAGGCCCACCCACTTGTTCACCATGTCGAAGAACTCCACCACGTTCGGCGCCAGCTGCCCGAACGCAAACCCCACGCCGATGCAGAAGAACACCGTGCCGGCGAGGAGGAAGAAGAGGATCGCCACCTTCTCGCGCTTCGTGAGCGCGGGGAAGATGAAGCGCAGCGCGAAGTACATCACGAACGGAAAGCCGATGACCGTGCCGCCCCAGAGCGCGATGTCCATGATCTGGCTGAAGCCGCCCGTGATGTTGAGCGACACGATCGTGATGCGCCCGGCCTTGACGAGCGCGTCCGCCGGCGCCTGCAGCCAATGGAGAATGCGCGGCGAGAACACGCCCGCCAGAATGCAGCACACCACCCACGCCGCGCCGGCCTGCATGATGCAGTTGCGCAGCGCCACGATGTGCTCGAAGAACGGCCGCGGCGGATCGTTGTATTCGTCGGGGTTCTTCAACAGCGGACGCACCTTCATGCCGTCTCTTCCTTCTTCAGCTGGGTCTTCACCGTCGACGAGCCGCCCGCGCGCGACGACACCGTGATCGTCGCCGCATAATGGTCGGGTTTCGGCGGCGTCGCGTCCGTCCCTGTGGTCTCTTCCGTCCCCGTGGTCTCTTCCGAGGCGGTCGCGTTTTCGTAGCGCGTCTCGTCGTAGAAAGGATGGCCGGGATAGGGGTTGCTCGGGTCGTAGACGCTCGGGTCGTAGTCCGCCGCGCCATAGGCCGCGTCGCCGTTGTCGGAGGGATCCGGGTTCGGATTGTCCGCCGAGGCGGTCGTCTCGGAGGCGGCCGGCGCGTCGTCGGTCTTCGCCTCCGACTTCTTCTCCGGCTCGTCCTCCATCTTCATGGCGTCGTTGACGGTGGAGCGGATTTCCTCGTCCATCGAGAGCAGCTGGCGCTTGAACTCGTCGGCCGCGCGGCGCAGCTGCGCCGTGATCTGGCCGAACTTCCGCACGGCGGAGGGAAGGTTCTTCGGCCCGACAACAATAAGAATAACTCCGAGCAGAACAAGCCACTCGGAGCCACTCACCGAATCGAAAATGAACGCGAAGGTCATCTTCTGCGTCGCGTCTCAGTCGATTCTTACTTGTGCTGGAAGATCGCGAACTCGCCGCGGCGGTTCTTCGCCCACGCGCCTTCGTCATGGCCCAGCACGGCCGGCTTCTCTTCGCCGTAGCTCTTCACCTGGATGCGGTTCGGCGCGATGCCGAGCGATTCAAGGTAGGTGCGGATCGCGGTCGCGCGGAGGTCGCCGAGCGAAAGGTTGTACTCGTTGGAGCCGCGCTCGTCGCAGTTGCCCTCGATGATGACCACGCGGTCGGCCTTGGCCTGCAGGTGCTCGGCCACGGCCTCGATCTTGGGCATCTCGCCCGCCGGCAGCGCGGAGACGTCGAAGCCAAAGTAGACCGGCGCGAAATCGACGTCCGTGCAGCGCGCGAAGTTGGGATCCTGGTCGAACGGCGTGCTGCCGAGCGCGGCGTTGAGCGTGCTCGAATCCGACTCCGTGTCGAGCGCAGAGGCATTCGCGCCGTCGCCTTCGGTCGCGACGTCGGAGCCTTCGCCCGCGCCATCGCCCACCGTCGCCACGTCGCCGGCCAGCGCCGCGTCGCTTGCGTCCGCCGCCTCGTCATCATACTTGCAGCCAGCAACCGCGACCGCAAGAGCGCTGCACACTACGACGGCCTTCATCATCGAGAACTTCATCTTGATTGACTCCTTGTGTTGAAACACTGTTTGAAAATTTGTCGTTTGTCTTGTGCCTACTCGTGGTAAGCCACACAATGATACCGAAAATACGGCGAAAAGGCAAGCCGAAACGTAATGGGCGTTCTGCGCGAGGGTTTGTGCTATAC
>CAVEDG010000016.1:0-10964 GCA_963614205.1 bacterium
AAGAACACGTCGGGAAAGATTTTCGGCCCGATTGACGAAGACACCCTCAAGACCTGGGTCAAGGACGGGCGCGTGGAGCCGCTGGCCGGCATTTCCACGGACCTGCAGAACTGGATGCTCGCGCCGCTGAAGCCGGAGCTCGAGATGAACTGGATCGTGGAGAACAATCCCGGCCAGTTCTACGGCCCCACGCATCGCGCGGTGGTGGACGACCTCAAGAAGACGGGCACGCTCTCGCGCGAGGCGCGCTTCTTCGTGGACGACCGCGGCGCGGCCGACGCGCGGGTCCACGAGCTGGAGTGCGCGCTCGCCGCCAAGGACGTGGAGGTGAGCCGCCGCGACGTCGCGCTCGCCGAGGCCCAGCGCCAGGTGGGCAAGCGCGATCTTGCGATCGCCGCCGCGCAGAAGGCCGTGGAGCAGCGCGACGCGCGCGTGTCGGAACTCGTCGCCTCGCTTGCGCAGCGCGACAGTCAGATCGACGCGCTGGGCAAGACCCTCAAGTTCAAGGAAGGCGAAGTCGCGCGCGCGAAGGACGACCAGGCGCGGCAGGCCGCCGAGATGGAGGCGCTGCGCGGCGAGCTCGCCCGGCGCGAGGCGGAGATCGAGGAGCTCAAGCGCCAGGCCGCCGTGCGCGACTCGGTGCATGAACGCGCCTGGACCACCGAGGTCGTGGAGCCGGAGGTGGTGGTGGACGAAACGCCGCCGCCGGTCGCGCGCCAGGCCTTCGGCTTCGGCGCGTCGGGGCGCGGCCTGCCGGCCTCGTCGCTCGCCGACCTCGAACGGCGCGCGCAGGAGGAGCTCGCGCGCATGAGCCCGGGCGCCGCCCGGAAACTGTTCAAGACGTTCCGCAAGTAGACGGAAGAGGAGACGACGATGGGGACGAACTGGTGGCTGCGCACGCAGGATGACGTCTTCGGGCCCGTGACGCGGGCCGAACTGCTCGACTGGGCGCGCATGGGGCGCGTCCAGCCCGGCCAGGACGTGTCGCAGGACGGCGAGACCTGGCAGCCGGCCACGGACGTCGCCTTCCTCGACATGCGCTGGTCGATCGACATCGGCGACGGCACGCCGCGCGGCCCGTTCAACCGGCACGCCGCCGAAGCCCTGCTCAAGAGCGGCCGTCTGCCGCCGGAAAGCCGCCTCGTCGAATCCGTGCCCGCGCCCGAACCGGAGCCGGAGCCCGCGCCCGAACCTGAACCTGCGCCCGAACCCGCGCCCGAACTTGCACCAGAACCTGAACCCGCGCCCGAACCTGAACCCGCGCCCGTGCCCGAACCGACGCCTGAGCCTGCACCCGCGCCCGCGCCGGAGCTTATCCTCACCGCGCCCGCGGCGCCGTTGAACGTGGACGTGAAGACGGCGTTGTATGCGCTCATGAAGGAGGAGGCGGACGAGCTGGCGGTGGCGCTGGAGGCCGAGAACAAGGAGGCCGAGGCGCTGCGCGCGTATCGGCGCGGCCGCATCGACCGGCTGCTCGCGCGCCGTCAGGAGATTCTCAAGCGCATTGGCACGGATGCGGAGGACATGACGCGGCGCGCGCTGCGGATGCATCCGGAGGATCCGCGCGCGGCGCACATGCGCCAGGAACTCGACGCGCTGCGCGTGCTGCAGGAGCGTTCCGCGCTGGAGGCCGAGCGGAAGATCCGCGATCTGGCCGCCACGCTGCGCGAGCGCGACGCCGAGGTGAAGCGTCTGCGCGAGCAGGCCGCCGACATCACGCTCATCTACCGCCAGCTGCAGGAGACGCGCGAGAAGCTCGCCGCGCGCGAGAAGGAACTGATGGAGGCGCGGCAGAAGGCCGAGATCGAGCGCCAGCAGCACGCGACCGCGCAGCAGACGCTTCTCACGCGCCTGTCGTCCCTGGAAGTGGGCATGCCCGGCGGCACGCAGCAGTCGCGCGAGGCGCGCAGCGTGCGTCTCGCCCCGTGGATGGGGCTCAAGAAGTAGCGAAGGGGGCGACGCGCGATGACGATCCAGATTCTTCCCTCTCTCCTGGCGGCCGACTTCGGCGCTTTGGCGGCGGAGCTCCGGCGCGTGGCCGATTCGGGCGCGGACGCCGTGCATCTCGACATCATGGACGCGCACTTCGTGCCGAATCTCTCCTTCGGGCCGGACGTGGTGGCGCTCGCGCGCCGCGTGGCGCCCGCGCTCTTCCGCAACGTGCACCTCATGATGACGCGGCCCGACCTCTACGTGGAGGCCTTCGCCCGCGCGGGCGCGCAGACGATCCAGGTGCACGTGGAGGCCGACTGCGACCTCCATGCCGTGCTCGCCGACATCCGCGCGCGCGGGCTGCGCGCCGGGCTCGCGTTCAATCCCGAGACGCCCGCCGCGCGCGTGCTGCCCTATCTGCGCGAATGCGACGAGCTGCTCGTGATGACCGTGCATCCCGGCTACGGCGGGCAGGCCTTCATTGCGGACTGTCTGCCGAAGGTCGCGGCGATCCGCGCGCGCGCGCCGCAGCTCGACGTCATGGTGGATGGCGGCGTCAACGCCGAGACCGCCCTGCGCGCCGCCGCCGCCGGCGCCAACCAGTTCGTGGCCGGCAGCTTCCTCTTCCGGCAGCCCGACATGGCCGCGGCCATTTGCGACCTGCGCACCGCCCTAGCGCGTGAGCAGCACCACGCCGACGAGGATTGCGGCGAGCGCAAGTGACTTGCGCTTGAGATTCGTCTCGTGGAAGATCTTCGCGCCGAGCACGAACGTGATCACCACCGAGAAGCGGCGCAGCAGCGAGCTGACCGAGATGGGCACGCCCGGCTGCGCGAGGCCGTGGAAGTAAAGCCAGTCTGCCATGGCGAGCAGGACGCCCACGCAGGGAATCGTCCAGCGCCATTCGAACGGATCGTGCCGCAGACGGAGAAGCGCGCGGCCCGCGAGCAGCGTGCCGTAGACGACCACGAGGCCGATCTGGAACCAGAACTGCACCTCCTCCACGGGGGCGCGGCACACCTGGAACACGTACTTGTCCCACAGGCTCGAGCACGCCGAACACGCCATGCCGCCCACGGCGCACCACACGGCGTGGTTGCGCAGGAAGTCGATGCCCTCGTGCCGGCCGGCCCAGGAGAAAACCCAGTAGCCGCCGAACACGCAGAGCATGCCCGCGCCCTGGATCCACGTGGGCACTTCGCCGTAGAGGAAGAACGCCGCCACGAACACGAGCGCGGGGGCGCTGGCCCGAATGGGCGTGGCGATGGTGATGGGCAGCGTGCGCAGGGCGCAGAACGTGAGAATCCACGAGGTCGAGACGATGAGCGCCTTGCTCGCCGCCAGCGCGAGCACGCGTCCGCCGGGATGCAGCAGGGCGCGCGCGTCGCCGAAGAGCAGCGCCGCCAGCACGAAGGCCGTGCCGCCGCAGCACGTCGAGATGAGCAGCGTGGGGAGCACGGCGTTGTTCCGCACGCTCGCCTTCTTGGCAATGTCGTAGAGTGCGAGAAAGCACGCGCTCAGCAGAATCCAGAGTGTCCAGTCCATAGGGTCAGTTTCCGATGAGGGTCAGCAGGGCGCGGCGCACGTCGGGCGCCGGGTCGAGGTGGTAGGCGAGAAACACGCCGAGGAAGCGCACGGCGTCGGCGCGCGCCTCGGCCGGGGTGGCGGTTGCGTCGGGGCGGCGCAGGGCGGCGACCGTGCGGGGCGAGAGGCGCACGGTGCGCGCGCCTTCGCCGCAGCGGCCGCGGTCGATGGAGAAGGGCGTCCAGGGCGTCGTTGGGTCGAGCGCCGAGAAGTCGGGCGCGAGGCCGGCCAGGCGCAGCACGTCCATCTCGAGGGCGATCAGTTGGGCGAGCGGATCCCGCGGGGCGTCGCCGGCGGTCAGCGCGTCGAGGAAGCCGTCGAGGAAGGCGTACCAGGCGGCGGACTCGTCGCCGGGCGGCGCGAGGTCGCGCACGAGTCCGGCGGCGTAGCCGGCGAGGGCGGTCTCGCGCCAGCGGCCGCGCAGCGCCTCGCGCAGCTTGCGCGGCGTCACTTCGCGCGGCAGATGCAGGTCGCCGCGGGCGCGCGCGTAGTAGAGCAGGTCGCAGGCGTAGAAGAGGTCGTATTGGCCGAGAAACGCGCTCTTCGGGCGCACCGCGCCCTTGACGAGCGTGGAGATCACGCCGTGGTCGGGCGTGAGCCACGCGACGACGTGGCTCGTGCGCGACCACGGGCGAATGGCAAGGACGATGCCCTGCGTCTTGATGATTTCACCGGCCATCGCGCTCAGCGCGCCGCGACGAAGTCGTCGATGAGATCGGCCATGACGGCCTGGGCGGCGCGCGAGGCGGCGAGCACCTCCTCGTGGCAGAGCGGCGCGCCGGAGATGCCGGCCGCGGGATTCGTGACGAGCGAGAGCCCCGCCACCTGCAGGCCGCACGCATGGGCGAAGACGGCCTCGGGCACGGTGCTCATGCCCACCACGTCCGCGCCGAGCAGTCCGTAGAGGCGGATTTCGGCGGGTGTCTCGAAGACGGGGCCGAAGGTGTAGGCGTAGACGCCCTCCATCACGCGCAGGCCGCGGCGGTTGGCGGCCGCGTGCAGCACGTCGCGCAGATGCTGGGTGTAGACGTGCGTCATGTCGGGGAAGCGCGGCCCCCACTCGGGATTGTGCGCGCCGATGAGCGGGTTGCGTCCCGTGGTGTTGATGTGGTCGCGCAGGATCACGAAGTCGCCGGGGCGCAGCGCGGGGTTGATGCCGCCGGCCGCGTTCGTGAGCAGCACGCGCGGGCAGCCCATGCGGCGGGCGAGCTCGATCGGCAGGGCCACGGGCTCCCAGCCCACGCCCTCGTAGCCGTGGCGGCGGCCGCAGAAGGCGAGCACGCGTCGGCCGTTGCGCTCGTAGAGGCGCAGTTCGCCGGCATGGCCCGCCACGGTCGTCGCGCCGAGGCCGGGGATGTCCGCGTAGGAGATGCGCACGAGGGGGCGGTCTCCGTGCAGGGCGTCGCCCCAGCCGCTGCCGAGCACGAGGGCGAGGTCGGGGGCGCGTTCGAAGCAGGCGTCGGGAAGGGCGGCCGCGGCGCGGTCAAAGAACGTCTTGTCCATTCCAGGTTGTCCTTTCGTTGAAGACCGTGCGCACGGGCCAGGCGGCGAGGCGGCGGCCGGTGAACGGCTGATTGCGGGAGCGTGTCTTGAAGGTGGCGGGATCGACGCGGCGGTTGGCGGCGGTGTCGATCACGGTGTAGGTCTTTGCGGGGTCGGCGATCGTCTCGTGGAGAAGGGCGGCGGGACCCGTGGTCCAGCGCGCGATCCAGTCGGCGGGCGCCATACCGCTTTCGACCACGAGCGCCTGCCAGGTGAGGGCGGCGGCCGTTTCGAGGCCCACGATGCCGTTGGCGCCGCGGCGGAAGCCGCCGTACTTGCGCGCGGGGGCGTGCGGGGCGTGGTCGGTGGCGAGCACGGTGAGCGTGCCGTCGATCACGGCGGCGCGCAGGGCGGCGACGTCGGCGCGCGAGCCGAGCGGCGGCGCCATCTTCCAGTTGGCGTCGTCGGCGGGGATGTCGTCGCACGCGAGCATGAGGTGGTGCGGCGTGGCCTCGCCCGTGACGGGCAGACCCTCGCGCCGGGCGTCGCGGATGAGCTCGAGCGTGCCTTCGCACGAAATGTGCTGGATGTGGAGCGCGCAGCCCGTTACGCGGCAGATCGCGATGTCGCGCCGCACGGCCTCGATTTCGGCGGCGGGCGGCATGATCGGCAGCCCGAACCGGCGCGCGAGCGGACAGTCGCGCACCACGCCGTTGGCGAGCAGGGCGGGCACCACGGCGTGCTGCATCACGGGGCGGCCCAGCTTCGCGGCGCGGCGCATGGCCGCTTCCATCACGTGGGCGTCGTCCACGAACGACCCGTCGTCCGTGAACGCCACGGCGCCGGCGGCGGCGAGCGCCTCGAGGTCGGCGACCTCGCGCCCGAGCCGGCCGCGCGTGATGCACGCGGAGGGGGCGATGCGCACGGGCAGCGCGGCGTCCTCGATCTGTTCGCGCAGCCACGCCGGGGCGTCGCCCGCGGGCGTGGTGTTCGGCATGGTGGTCACGCACGTGAAGCCGCCGGCCGCGGCGGCCGCCGCGCCCGTGCGGCGCGTCTCGGCCTCGGGTGCGCCCGGATCGCGGAAGTGCACGTGCACGTCGCGCAGACCGCCGGGCACGGTCAGATAGCGGGACGGGTTCGCCGTGCCCGGAAGCGCTCTGGAATCATTCTGCTGGACTTCCGACATGTTCGTCTCCGAACTGGATTCTTCGATGTTCATCCTGCGCTAGCGGGGTTTGACGGTGCCTTACTTCTTCGTCTGCTTGAAGACGAGCGAGGCGCCGTCCTTCGCCACGGTCGCCGTGATGCGGCCGGGGGCGAAGGTCTCGCGCAGCAGGTGGTCGGCGAGCGGGTCTTCCACCCAGTGCTGCACGGCGCGGCGCAGCGGGCGCGCGCCGAGCGCGTCGTCCGCGCCCTTGTCGCACAGGAAGTTCACGGCCTTGGGGTCGAGCTCGAGCGTCATGTCGCGCTCGGAAAGGCGCGCGCGCAGCTTGGCGAGCTCGAGGTCGAGAATGCGCGTAACGTCCTCGCGGCCGAGCTTGCGGAAGACGACCGTCTCGTCGAAGCGGTTGAGCAGCTCGGGGCGGAACGTGCGCTTCGCCTCGTCCATCAGCTTGTCGCGCAGCGCCTCGTAGGAGGAGCTCGGCGCCTCCTGCGAGAAGCCGAAGGACTTGCCTTCGCGCGCGAAGTCGAAGCCGAGGTTCGCGGTGGCGATCACGATGGTGTTGCGGAAATCGACCTGGCGGCCCTGTCCGTCCGTGAGGCGGCCGTCGTCGAGCAGCTGCAGCATCATGTTCATCACGTCGCTGGAGGCCTTCTCGAATTCGTCGAAGAGCACCACGGAGTAGGGGCGGCGGCGCACGCGCTCGGTGAGCTGGCCGCCCTCGTCGTAGCCCACGTATCCGGGCGGCGCGCCCACGAGGCGCGAGCTCGTGAAGGCGGAGGAGAACTCCGTCATGTCGAGCGCGATGAGCGCCTTCGGGTCGCCGTAGACCTTCTCGGCGAGCATCTTGGCGAGCAGCGTCTTGCCCACGCCCGTGGGGCCGAGGAAGAGGAACGAGCCGATCGGCCGCTTGGGGTCGCCGAGGTTCGCGCGCGACCGGCGCAGCGCGCGGGCGATGGACTCGATCGCCGCGTCCTGCCCGATCACGGTGGCGTTGAGCTCCTTCTCGATGTTGAGCAGCTTGCCGGCGGTGGATTCGGTCATGCGCTCCACGGGCACGCCGGAGATGGAGGCGACGGTGGCGGCGATGTCGTCCGCCGTCACGTCGATCGTCTTCTCGGTGTGCTCGGCGCGCCAGGTCTTGAGCTTCTCCTCGAGCTCGGCGCGGGCGGCGAGTTCGGCGTCGCGCCAGCGGGCGGCCTCCTCGAAGGCGCTCGATTGCACGGCGGCGTCCTTCTTCGCGTGGATTTCGGCGATGGCCTCTTCGTCGGCCTTGAAGTCCGGCGGGCGCACGGCCGTCTTGAGGCGCACGCGCGAGCCCGTCTCGTCGAGGGCGTCGATGGCCTTGTCGGGCAGCAGGCGCGCGGGCAGGTAGCGGGCCGTGAGCGTGACCGCGGCGCGCAGGGCGTCGGGCGCGAACTTCACGTTGTGGTGCTCCTCGTAGCGCGGCGCGATGCCGGCGAGAATCGCCACCGCGTCGTCGAGGGAGGGCTCGTTCACGAGGATGGACTGGAACCGGCGCTCGAGCGCGGCGTCCTTCTCGATGGACTTGTGGTATTCCTTGAGCGTGGTGGCGCCGACGACCTGGAGTTCGCCGCGCGCGAGGGCGGGCTTGAGGATGTTCGCGGCGTCCATGGCGCCCTCGGCGCCGCCGGCGCCCACGAGGGTGTGGATTTCGTCGAGGAAGAGGATCACGTTCTTGACGCGCTTCGTCTCCTCGATGAGCTGCTTGAGGCGTTCCTCGAACTGGCCGCGGTACTGCGTGCCGGCCACGACGCGCGCCATGTCGAGCGCGATCACGCGGCGGTCGCGCATGCGCTCGGGCACGTCGCCCACGGCGATGGCCTGCGCGAGGCCCTCCACCACGGCGGTCTTGCCCACGCCGGCCTCTCCGATGAGCACGGCGTTGTTCTTCGTGCGGCGGCAGAGCACCTGCACGATGCGCTGCAGCTCGGTCTTGCGGCCGATCACGGGGTCGAGCTCGCCCTTGCGCGCGATCGCGGTGAGGTCGCGCCCGAAGGTGTCGAGCGCGGGCGTCTTGTCCTGCGCCTTCTTGCCCTTGCCCTTGGTGGCGCCGAGCGGGTTCTCGTCGGCGTTCTCGCCCTCGCCGCCCTCTTCGCCGTCTTCGCCGCTGGCCGCCTCGGCGGAACCGGCGTCGTTGCCGGCGCCGAGGAACGTCTCGGGCGTGAGGCCGTGGCCGAAGAGCACCTGGGCGCCCACGGATTCGCCTTCGCGCAGCATGGCGAGCACGATGTGCTCCGTGCCCACGAGATCGCTCGAAAGATGCTTGGCCTCGATCTTGGCGAGGTCGAGGATCTTCTTCGTGCGCGCCGTGAAGGGGAGGTCGCCGATGGTGCGCACGGGCTCGCCGCGCCCGATCATCGTCTCGAGCTGCAGGCGCAGCTGGTCGGGGTCGAGGTCGAGACGCTCGAAGCGGCGGCACGCCTCGCACGTGGGAATCGCGAGAATCGCGCACAGGATGTGCTCGGTGCCCACGTAGGAGTGGTTGAACTGGCGGGCGGCCGCCACCGCGCCGTCCAGGGCGCGTTCGGCATTGGGTGTGTAGGAGGTTCCCATGGTTGTCAGTGGAAAGGTGGAAAGGTGGAATGAGTGGAATGAGTGGAAAGGTGGAAGGAGTGGAAAGGTGGAATGAGTGGAAGGGTGGAATCTGTCTGTACTACGCACTAAGCACCAAGCACCAAGCACTAAGCACCAAGCACTAAGCACTAGGCACTCACAGCAAATGGGCATAGGCCAATGGCGTGAACTGCACGTCGGCGAAGCGCTTGTTCATGCGGTCGGCGAGGTGGGCGTCGCGCGCGTCGATGCGCCGTTCCTCCTCGGTGTTCTCGGGGGGCGGAATCTCGGGCGCGTCGATCTGCTGCTGCATGAGCTTCGTGACCTCCGCGCGCGTGATGCCGTCGAGGAAGCCGAAGGTGAGCGCGAGGCGCACGGGCGAGAGCAGGTCGAGCAGCTCGCCGGGCGCGAGCAGGCGGGCGCTGCGCAGCACCGCGAGCGCGCGCGACACGGAGTCGGCGAGAATGCGCGGCGTTTCGTCCACCAGCGCCTTGCGCGCGTTGTACTCCTGCTCGATGAGGTCGCTGAAGAGCCGGCGCGCGCGTTCCTTGAGGTTGCTCTCCGAGACGCCGAGCGTGGCGTAGTTGCGCACGCGGAAGAGGTGCGCCGCCTGCGTGATGCCGTCCTCGACGATGCCGGCGTACTGGAAGCGCACGGCGTCGATCGCGTTGAGCGTGGGCGGCAGGTCGCCCACGAGGTGGAGGCCTTCCAGATGGAATTCGGCCTCGAAGCAGAGCGCGGTGCCGCAGTGCAGCGGATCGGGCGAGAGGTAGCCGAAGTCGGAGTCCCATGCGAAGGCGTGTTCGCGGGCGAGCGCCTGCTCGTCGGCGAGCACCTTGGCGTAGGCGTCGTCGAGGTCGGAGGGCTTGTCCCAGTCGGCCGTCAGTTCCCAGACGTCGTGGTCCTTGAAGACCTGGCCGGCGGGGTTGCGCCAGAGCGTGACGGAGCCGTCGAGCAGGATGTCGTGGAGATTGATCTTGGGCAGACGGCTGGAGGGGCTGCGGCGCGCGCTCATGACGGATCCCCCATGTCGTCGAGTTTGCGCTTGAGCTCCGCGGCGCGGTGGAAGTCCTCGCGCGCGATGGCCGTCTTGAGGTCGCGCTCGAGCACGGCGCGCACGGACTTCCTGTCGGGCAGATGCTCCACGGCCGGCGCGGCGCCCACGTGGGCCCGGCCGAACTGGCCTTCGAGGAAGGTCTCGCGGATCTGGCCGCCGAAGGCGCGCCAGCAGGCGGGGCAGCCGAGACGCCCGGTCTCCTTGGCCTTCTCCCACGTGAGGTGGCAGGTGGGGCACGTCTTGCGGGCCTCGTCCTCGGCGTCGGAGACGCCCTTCATGAAGCCGAGGGTGGCCTTCACGAGATCTTCCACGAAGGGGGGCGGCGTTTCGTCTTGGGGGGGCTGCGGCGCACGCGCCGCAGCGCGGGAGGGCGCCGCAGTATCGGAGGAAGCGCCGCCTTTCTGCGCGGCGGCTGCGCAGGCGGCGCAGACGTAGAGCTCTTTCTCCACGCCATCTTGCTTTACGGTGATGGCGCGCGTGGCGGTGGCTTTGTTGCACAATTCACAGTTCATGGTCAGTCAATGTAGAGCGGCGGCACCTTCTGCCCCGTGGAGCGCAGCTTGCCCTTGGCGGTGGGCTTGGCCACCGGCTTTGCGGCCGGCTTGTTTGCCGGCTTCGCGGCGGCGGGCTTGGCGGCGGGCGGCTCGAGCGGCTGCGCGGGCGCAACGGGCACGGCGGGCTGCGCGGTCATCTTGTAGAGCGTGACGCAGCCAAAGACGATCAGGGCGAGCACGGCAAGCGCGCCGAGCACGAGCACGGCCTTGCGCCAGGCGCTGCGCGGAATGCCCCGCATTGTCTGCACCACGCCATGCGACACCGAGGAAAGGCCCTTGCGGAACCGCTCGGCCGCGCTGGGCCCCAGCTCCTCGTAGGGCGTGGAGGGCAGGAAGGGCGACTCGGAATACTGCGGCGCACGCGCCGCAGCGCTGGAGGGCGTCGCACGCGCCGCAGCGCCGGAGGGCGTCGCACGCGCCGCAGCGCCGGAGGGCGGCGGCTGCGGAGCGGGGGGCGGCGGGGGCTCCGGCGCCACGCCGCGCGCGGCGTGGTTGACCGGCTGCGGGTCGAAGAGATCGAGGCCGCGCACGATCGGCGGCGGCTCCGGCGACGGCACAACCGGCTCGGGCATCGGCTCGGGCGACGGCACAACCGGCTCGGGCATCGGCGCAGGCG
>CAVEDG010000016.1:10974-13459 GCA_963614205.1 bacterium
AACCGGCTCTGGCGCAGGCTCAGGCATTGAAGCGGGCGCGATCGTCTCGGGCATCGGCTCGGGCGCAACGACGGGCTCGGGCACTGGCGCGGGTGCAACAGGCTCGGGCTGGGGCGCGGGCGCGACAGGCGCGGGAATCGGCGTGGGCGCCGTGGGCGAGGGCACGTCGCGCACGAGCACGGTGGGCTGGCGGCGGCCTTCGTAGATGTCCATGAACTCGCGGATGAGCGGCTGTGGATCGAGGCCGACGCATTCGGCGAAGAGGCGCACGAAGCCGCGCCCGTAGATCGGGGCGGCGATGCGGTGGAAGTCCTCGTTTTCGATGTCGTCGATGATCTGCACGAGGATGCGCGTGTCGGAGGCGACCTTGGATTGCGTGAAGCCCTTTGCTTCGCGCGCCTGACGGAGTGTTTGACCGAGTGAGCTCATGGGTTATTCATTCTCCTCCGGGAAGGCGAGGGGATCGTCCTCGCTCGAGGGTTGCGGTTCGGTGGAAAGGGGATCGGTGGCGGCGGTGTCGTCGCCGTCGGGAAGGGCGGGGGCGGCCTCGCCGTCCATCTGCGCGAGCAGGGCCTCGGGGTCGAGCAGGATCTCGCGCGGGCCGGCGCCCTTGGTGGTGCCGATCACGCCGCGCTCCTCGAGCAGGTCGACGATGCGCGCGGCGTGGTTGTAGCCAATGCCCATGCGCCGCTGGAAATGCGAGATCGAGGCGCGCTTCGTGTCGCGCAGCACGGTGAGCGCCTGGCGGTAGAGCGCGTCCTCCTTGCTTGTCGTCATGCCGGCGGGCGCGGGAATGCCGTTGGCGGAAGGCGGCGGCGCGGGATCGTCGGCCTCGTCGTCGTCGCCGCCCATCTCGTCGCCCTCGAGCTCCTCGCTCGGATCGACCTCCTTGATGCGTTCGAGCTTGCGCGTGAGCTTCTCGTCGAACTGCACGGGCGCGTGTTCGCCGATGAACGTGACGATGTTGGCGATCTCCTCGTCCGAGATGTACGAACCCTGCGCGCGCAGCAGGCGGCCGTCGGACATCTTGAAGAGCATGTCGCCGCGGCCGATGAGCAGCTCGGAGCCCGTCGCGTCGAGGATCGTGCGCGAGTCGATGGAGGACGACGTCTTGAACGCGATGCGGCCGGGGATGTTGGACTTGATCACGCCCGTGATGATGTTCGTGTCCGGCCGCTGCGTGGCGAGGATCAGGTGGATGCCCGTGGCGCGCGCGAGGGCGGTGAGGCGCGCGATCACCGGCTCGACTTCCTTCTTGGCGGCGGACATGATGTCGGCCACCTCGTCGATGATGATCACGATGTAGGGAATCGTGCGCGGCATGTCGGAGTCGCCGCCCACCGGCTTCTCCTCGCCCGTGAACATGTCGGGCTGCGTGATCGTCTTGCGCGTGTTGTAGTCCACGATGTTGCGGCAGTTGGCGCGGGCGAAGAGCTTGAGGCGCTTGTCCATCTCCACCAGGGCGGCGCGCAGGGCGAAGACGACCTTGTTCGTGTCGTTGATGATCGGCACGAGCAGATGCGGCAGTTTCTGGTAGGAGGTGAACTCCACGCGCTTGGGGTCCACCATGATGAGGCGCAGCTGCTCGGGCGTGCGGCACATGAGCAGGCCGTTGATGATGGAGTTGAGGCACACGGACTTGCCCTGGCCCGTGGCGCCGGCCACGAGCAGGTGCGGCAGCTTGGCGAGGTCGGCCACGAGGTCGTTGCCGGCGGCGTCCTTGCCCAGCAGCAGCGGCACCTGGAACTTCTCGGGCGAGTTCTTCTGCCAGATTTCGCCGTCGATGATCTCGCGGAAGCAGACGGAGCACGGGTGCGCGTTGGGCACTTCGATGCCCACGGCGTTCTTGCCGGGGATCGGGGCCTCGATGCGCAGCGACTTTGCCTGCAGGGCCATCTGGATGTTGCGCTGCAGGTTGGCGACCTTCTCCACGCGCGTGCCGAGGTCGAGCGTGAGCGCGTACTGCGTGACCACGGGCCCGGCGATGTAGAAGGCGAGCTGCGCGTTGATGTCGAAGACGCGCAGGGTGTCGATGAGGCGCTGCGCCATGTGCTCGGGGTCGTCGACGCCGGCGGGCTTGGGCGGCACCTCGTGCAGCAGGGTGACGGGCGGCAGCTCGTAGGGACCGTACTCGCGCGCGGGCTCTTCCTCCTTCGGCGGCTCCACCGGCTCGGGCGCGGCGGGCTTCGCGGCGGGCTTGGGCTTGGCGGGGGCGGGCTTGGCGGCGGGCGGCGCGGCGAGCGGCGACGGGGCGGCGGGCGCTTCGCGCGCGGGCAGGAAGTCCTGCACCACGCGCTGGCGCGCGGCCTCGAGCTCGGCGGCCTTGCGCTGCTTCTCGGCCTCCTTCTGCTGGCGCTGTTCCTCGCGGAGGCGGCGGGCCTCCTCGCGCGCGGCCTCGCGCTCGGCCTTGGCGGCGGCCTTTTCGTCGGCGATGCGCTGCTTCTCGGCGAGACGCTGGGCCTTGGCCTCTTCGCGCGAGGCGGCG
>CAVEDG010000017.1:0-12661 GCA_963614205.1 bacterium
GCCTCGACCCCGTGGCGTTCATCCACGACGCGATCCAGGCGGGGCAGAAGACGGTCACGCTGCCGAAGGCCGACTACTGGCTCACGCCCGACCTCGGCCAGACGGCCTATCTGCGCCTGAATGGACTGAAGGACGTCACGATCGACTTCAATGGCGCGTCGTTCATCGGCACGGTGAAGACGCGCATGATCGACCTGCAGGACTGCGCGCGCGTCACGCTGAAGAACCTGACGATCGACTACGCCGACCTGCCGTTCACGCAGGCCGTCATCACGAAGGTCGACGCGGACAAGAACTGGGACGTGAAGGTCGTCAAGGGCTATCCCGTGCCGGCGGCGGGCGAGAAGGGCGATGGCACGTGCTGGCCAATCCAGGTCTACGGCAAGGACGACCTGGAGCTCAAGAACCCGATGCGCTTTCGCGACAGCATCGCGATCACGAAGACGGGCGTCGACACGTTCCGCATCACGGGCGGCCGTGACCGCCGCGGCGACGCGGGCGACATCGCGGTGTGGAGCGTGAAGGAGACGACGCGCCCGACGAAGGTCAGCGCGATCAGGTGCACGCGCGGCGTCGAGTGCCGCTTCGAGGACATCACGGAATACGCGACGCCGCACGGCTGCGCCTACGAGGACATCTTCGGCGACGCGAACACGTATCTGCGCTGCCGCATCGTGCGGCGTCCGCCGGAGACGGATCTCTTCCCGCGCGCGCTGAAGCGGCTCCGCAGCGGCAACCACGACGCGAACATGCACCGCGGCGCGGTGCGCGGCCCGCGGATCATCGACTGCGAGGCGAAGTACCACTGCGACGACTGCGTGAACATCTCCGGCATGTACGGGCTGGTCACGGAGTCGAAGGGCGGCGACGAGCTGCGCATCCTCGTGAACTACCTCGGCCTCTCCATCGACGACGGCGACACGTGCCAGGTGATGACGTACGAGGGGAAGAGCCTGCCGGACGTGAAGGTGCTGAAGGTGACGGCGGACGGCGACACGACCGAGGAGGAGAAGGCGTACATGCTGACGCTCGGCTTCTGGCCGGGTCTCGAGAAGTCGTGCCGGAAGGCGTATCGGCTGAAGCTCGAGAAGCCGATCGCGCTCGCGCGCGGCAGCGTGATCATCTCGAACCGCCACCAGGGCAACGGGTTCGTGGTGAAGGGCTGCGACTTCGGGCACAGCCGTGCGCGCGGGCTGCTGATCAAGGCGTCGAACGGTCTGATCGAGAGCAACCACATCGAGCGCACGGCGGGATGCGCGATGCAGATTGCCACGGAGTACGAGTGGATGGAAGGCGGGTGCAGCCGCGACCTCGTCGTGCGCGGCAACACCTGCCCCGGAGGCGTCCTCTACGTGGGCGGCAACAACGGCGCGCGCAAGCCGCTGCCGGCCGACTCGCACTACAACATCTCGATCACGGACAACGCCGTCGGCCACATCGAGGTGAGGGGCTGCACGGGCGGCGAGGTGCGCCGCAACGGCGCGGCGAAGGTCGCGCTCTCGAACTGCGAAGGCGTGGCGCAGGACTGATCCCGGCTCACCAGTACTGCCACTGGCACGTCAGTCGCCGTCCACGGCCATGGAGGAGATGTTGCCGGGCGGAAGGGGCGGCAGTTCGCCCGCGTTGGCGTCGATGAACTGCGCGGCGGCGAGCACGTCGTCCCACGTCTGGTAACGGCCTTCGCGCTCCTTCACGAGCATGCCGGCGAGCAGGCGCGCGAGGGAGAGGGAGACTTCCGGATTGAACGCGCGCGGATCGGGCGCGCGCTGCGCGGGATCCACGTGGTGGCGCAGGATGTCGTCGTTGGAGCAGCCCGGAAAGAGAATGCGCCCCGTGATGAGATGGTAGAGCGTGGCGCCGAGGCAGTAGATGTCGGCCCGGCAGTCGAGGGCCACGTCGCCGTAGATCTGCTCGGGGCTGATGTAGGCGGGCGTGCCGATCACGTCGGTGGCCTGCTTGTGGCGGCGCAGTGCGGCGGTGGTCTGGCTGATGCCGAGATCCATGAGCTTGATCTGGCCGTCGGAATTGGTCATGATGTTGTCCGGCTTGATGTCGCAGTGCACGAGGCTGTAGGCGTTCCAGGCGTAGCGCAGGGCGTCGGCCACGGATTCGCAGATGATGAGCGTATCCGTGACGGCGAGACGCTTCTTGCGCGCGAGGAGCGAGCCGAAGGTGTAGCCGTCCACGTACTCCATCACGAAGTAGTAGCGCAAATCGTCGGAGCAGCTGGCGCCGTAGCCCTGCACGATGCCGGGATGCTGGATGGAGCTCATGAGGCGCACTTCCATCATGAAGCGGCGCACGTCCTCGCCATTGGCGGCGAAGTCGGCGTCGAGCACCTTGACGGCGACGGCGCGGTTGAGGGACTTGTGCCAGGCCTTCCAGACCACGGACATGCCGCCTTCGCCGATGATGGAGTCGAAGCGCAGAAAGGGGATCTTCGGCGGCAGGGCGCGCAGCTGCGCGCGCGTGGCGGGGGGGAGGGTGTTGGTCGCGTCCTTCACGGGGTGACGCCCTCCCGGGCGTATTCGTCAAGCTTGCGGTAGAGGGTGCGGCGCGAGATGCCGAGCACCTGCGCGGCGCGCGACCGGTTGCCGCCCACGTCCTTGAGCACGGCGAGGATCTGCGCCTTTTCGTTTTCGCCGAGCGTGACGGCGCTGGAGAGCACGGGCGCGGCGGCGGGCGCGGCGGCGGCCTGCACCTGGTCGGGCACGTCCGCCACGTCGAGCAGCGGACCCGTGGAGAGCACGACCATCTTCTCGATCACGTTGCGCAGCTCGCGCACGTTGCCGGGCCAGTCGTAGGCTTCGAGACGCTTGAGCGCGGCGGGCGTGATGCCCGTGACGGACACGTGGTTCTTCTCGGCGAGCTCGCGGATGAAGCGCGCCACAAGCAGCGGGATGTCGTCGCGGCGTTCCTTGAGCGCGGGCAGATGGATGTCCACCACGTTGAGGCGGTAGTAGAGGTCTTCGCGGAAGTCGCCCGAGGCCACGAGCGCCTTGAGGTCGCGGTTCGTGGCGGCGATCACGCGGATGTCCACGGTCACGTTCTCGGTGCCGCCCACGCGCGGGAAGGAACGGTTCTCGAGCACGCGCAGCAGCTTCACCTGCATGGCGAGCGGCAGCTCGCCGATTTCGTCGAGGAAGATCGTGCCGCGGTCGGCGGCCTCGAACGCGCCGGCCTTGCGCGCGTAGGCGCCCGTGAACGCGCCCTTTTCATAGCCGAAGAGTTCGCTCTCGATGAGGTTGGGCGAAATGGCGCCGCAGTTGACGGCGAGGAACGGACCCTGGGCGCGCGGCGAGAGGTTGTGGAGCGCGTGCGCCACGAGATCCTTGCCCGTGCCGTTGGGCCCCTGCAGCAGCACGGTGGCGGAAGTCGGCGCGGCGCGGCGCACCATCTCGAACACGCGCTTCATCGCGGGCGACGAGCCGATCATGTTGTCGAGGCCGTACTTCTCGTCGAGCTGGCTGCGCAGGTCGGCGACCTCGCATTCGAGCGCGTGCGTCTTGAGCGCCTTCTCCACGCGGCTGTCGAGCTGGTCGAGGTCGATGGGCTTCATGAGGAAGTCCTCCGCGCCGTCCTTCGTGGCGGCCACGGCCTGCTCGATCGTGCCGAACGCGGTGAGCAGGATGCAGATGAGCTTCGGATACTTCGCCTTGGCGGCCTTGAGCAGCTGCAGGCCGTCGGCGCCGGGCATGCGCACGTCGGAGAGCATGAGGACGATCGCGGGGTCGGCGGCAAGCGCCTTCATGGCCTGTTCGGCGTCGGGCGCGGTGGTCACGCGGTAACGGTCGGAGAGGGCGCGCGCCATGAAGTCGCGCGTGTCCTTCTCGTCGTCGACGATGAGAATGGCGGGTGGGGTCATGTGAGCCTCCTCACGCGCTTTTCGAGGCGCGGGATGCGAACGGTGAACTTGGTGCCGGCGCCCTCCTTGGACTCCACGTCGATCTCGCCGCCGTGGGCGCGCACGATGCGGCGCGAAAGCATGAGGCCGAGCCCCGTGCCGGCGCACTTGGTCGTGCGGTAGGGCTCGAAGAGCGCGGCCACGGCGTCGGGCGTCATGCCGCTGCCGGTGTCGCGGAAGGCGACGGTGACGGCGTCGTCGTCGGAGTCGAGCGCGATCGCGAGCTCGCCGCCGTCCTTCATCGCCTCGAGCGCGTTCTTGACGAGGTTGAAGAACACCTGCTCCATCTGCGCGCGGTCGAAGACGGCGGGCGGCAGGGCGGGCGGCAGGTCGAGCAGCACGCGGATGCGGCGATCCTCGATCTGCGTCTTCATCGCCGCCAGCGTGTCCTTGAGCGGATCGGCGAGCGAACCCGGCGCGAGCGTGGGCCGGATGGGCCGCATGGCGCTGAGGAAGCCGCGGTTGATGTCCGCAATGCGCTTGATTTCGTTCTGGGCGGTCTCCACGTCGGCGAGCAGGCGCGCGCGGCGCGCGGGGTCGCTCTCGCGTCTGAACTCGCGGGCCATGAGCTGCAGGTTGAGCGAGAGGGCGTTGAGCGGATTGCCGATTTCGTGGGCGAGTCCGGCGGCGAGATCCTTGATCGCGTCGATGCGCTCGCTCTCGCGCGCATCGGCCTCCTGCTCGTGGGCGCGCGTGACGTCGCGCAGAATCACGACCACGGCGTCCTCGTTCGGCAGCGCGCCGATCTCGAGGATGCGGCGCTCGGGATAGGCGAGCTCGATCTCGCACGAGGCCTTGCGCGCCCAGCCGTCGCCTTCGCGCGACGCGCTCAGCAGGCGCCCCCACTCCCACGCGGGCAGCAGGTCGCGGATCGGCCGACCGCGCCCCTTGGCGAGCGCCGCCGCCGTGAGACGTTCCGCCGCCGTGTTGGAGTAGAGCAGCAGCCCCTCGGCGTTGACCACGAGCACGCCTTCGGAAAGCGTGTTGAAGACGGATTCGAGAAAGCCGATCTCATCCGCCAGCGCCGTGAACTGACGCCGCCGCCCGGCCGCGTCGAGCTTGTCGATGCGGTCGGCGACCTTGCGAAAGAACTGATTGGTTCGTGACATTCTGTCTCACCTGTTCAAAAACGCCACAAAGTGTATCATTTTTCGCCACGCCCTGCAACTTTACGGAAGGCGTTCGATGACCACGCTGGTGCCGATGGAGCAGAGGCTGCGCAGTTTTTCGGCGTTCCAGTTGGCGAGGCGGAAGCAGCCGTGCGATTCGGCGCGGCCGATGCGCGCGGGCGCGGGCGTGCCGTGAATGCCGTAGGTCGGCAGCGAAAGACCGATCCACGACGAGCCCACGGGGTTGTTCGGGCCCGGCGGATAGATGTGGCGCACGATGCGGCCGCTTGCGCCCACGCGCGGCTCCGTGTAGGTGTAGTTGGGTCGTTCCGCAAGCGTGACGACGTGCAGCTCGCCGGAGGGCGGCAGCTTGGCCTTCTCCGCCGCGATCGAGCAGGGAAACAGCGCGATGAGGCGGCCGGAGGCGTCGAATGCCGTGATCTCGAAGCGCGTGAGCGAGACGCGCAGCGCACTGGCCTCGCCGTAGGGATGCCGCTTCGAGACGACGCGCACCGGGTCGACGCGCGGCAGCGTGACGCGCGCGCCCGCAGGCGGATTCGGCCATGCAAGCGCGGGATTGAGCGTGCGCAGCAGCGCCGGCGAACAGTGGCCGCGCTCCGCGAACATCTCCTCCAGCGTCTCGTAGCCCATCGCCGCCAGACGCGCCTTCTCGGAAGGCGTGGCGGGAAGCCGCGCGCACGCCGCGCGATCCGCCGCCGTGATGACCGCCGTCGTCAGAAGATTCGTTTCGCCCGGAAAGAGGCGCGCGCCCGTCAGGCGCAGCGCGGCGGGACGCAGATCGTCCGCCGAAAACGGCAGCCCGTTCACGGCGCAGTACGTCGCCAGCGCCACCTGCGTCTTGCGGCCGCACTCGCCGTCGATCACGTTGCATGAGAAATTGCGTCGGTCAAGGCAGATCTGCAGCGCGACGACGGGATCGGGCGTTGCCGCCCAGACCACGCCCGCCGCAAAAACGAGAACGCCAAGCAGAATCTTTCTTTTCATAGCGGGAAACAGTATATCAGAAGTCGCAGGGCAGGGGCGACGCGCTTTTGACTGAAAGCCGTTGGTTTTGGTATACTTTTACTGTGCGACGCCGTGTGGGTTCGTCCAGGTGGGCGGGCGGTCATGGCGCCGAAACGAGGTTTCTAGGAGAAGAAGAAATGAACATCGTCATCTGCAAGACTGCACAGGAAGCAAGCCGCAAGGCGGCCGATCTCGTGGCGGCGTGCGTCAGGAACAATCCGAAGGCCGTGCTTGGCCTTGCGACGGGCTCGACGCCGGTCGAGATGTACAAGTGCCTTATCGCCGACAACAAGGCGAAGAAGATTTCCTTCAAGACCGTGCGCACGTGGAACCTCGACGAGTACTGGGGTCTCGCGCCCACGCACGACCAGAGCTACCGCTTCTTCATGGACACGAACCTCTTCGACGCGATCGACGTCGCGAAGAAGAACACGCACGTGCTGAACGGCCTCGCGAAGGACTGGCGCAAGGAGGTCGCGGCCTACGAGGCGGCGATCAAGAAGGCGGGCGGCATCGACCTGCAGGTGCTCGGCATCGGGTCTGACGGCCACATCGCGTTCAACGAGCCCGGCAGCTCGCTCGCGAGCCGCACGCGCCTCGTGTCGCTCACGCCGCAGACGGTGAAGGACAACGCGCGCTTCTTCGCGAAGGCCGCCGACGTGCCGAAGCACGCGCTCTCGATGGGCGTGGGCACGATCCTCGAGGCGCGGCGCATCGTGCTGCTTGCGTTTGGCGCGAACAAGGCCAACGCCGTGAAGGGCATGGTCGAGGGCGGCGTGTCGCAGTTCTGCACGGCGAGCGCGCTGCAGATGCACGAAGACGCCTGGGTGTTCTGCGACGCCGCGGCCGCCGCGAAGCTCAAGCTGCGCACCTACTATGCCTGGCGCGGCGACGAGGCGCTCAAGGCGGAGCTCGCGTAGCGGTCTGCAGGGCGATCCGATCCATGAACACGAAAATCAGAGCGAAAGTCGTCGGCGCCACCGGATACGGCGGGCTCGGCATCATCGATCTTCTGCTGCGCCATCCATACGCGGAGATTGGCGCGCTTGTCGCGCGCGAGGACGCGGGCAAGCGCATCTCGGAGGTCTACCCGCATCTCGCCGGCTACTGCGACATGCCCATTCTCGCGGCGGACGATCCCGCCGCGCAGGGCGATTTCGACGTCGTCTTCTTCTCCACGCCCGACCGCGTGGGCATGGCGGACGCGCGGGCCGAGCTCGCCCGCGGCGCGCGCGTGATCGACTACTCCGGCGACTTCCGCTTCACCACGCTCGCGGCCTACCAGGACTACGCCACGCGCCTTGGCAAGGATCCCAACCACCTGTCGCCCGATCTGCTCGGCACGAACGTCTACGGTCTGCCCGAACTGCATCGCGCCGAAATCGCCCAGGCGCGTCTCGTGGGCAATCCCGGCTGCTTCGCGACGAGCTGCATCCTCGGCCTGGCGCCGGCGATGAAGGCGCATCTCGTGGCGCCGCATTCGCTCGTGTGCGACTGCAAGAGCGGCGTCTCCGGCGCGGGCAAGAAGGCGAAGCCTCAGTTCCATTTTCCCGAGCGTCTGGAGCAGATCAACGCCTACCGCCTGAGCGGCCACCAGCACGTGTGCGAGGTCGAGCGTGAACTGTCGCTGCAGGCCGGCGAGGAGGCGCGCCTCATCTTCACCGCGCAGGTGCTGCCGATTTCGCGCGGCATCCTCTCCACGCTCTACGGCGATCTCACGCGCGACGTCACGGAGGCGGACGTGCTCGAAATCTACCGCGCGTTCTACCGGGACAGCGCGTTCGTGCGCGTGCTGCCGTCCACCGCCGCCACGGGCACGATGAGCGTGCGCGGCACGAACCGCTGCGACATCGTCGTGTCGGTGGATTCGCGCGTGCGCAAGCTGCGCATCGTCTCGATCATCGACAATTTGATGAAAGGCCAGGCCGGACAGGCCTTGCAGAACATGAACGTGATGTTCGGGTTCCCCGAGAACACCGGGCTCAATCTTCCGGGAATGTATCCATGAACGCCGCCAGCAAGAAAATCGTCAAGCCCGCCAGTCCGCTGCTCAAGAAGGCCGCCGGGCCGAAGCCGCCCACGCGCGCGGCGATCCGCGCCCAGCAGAAGCACGGGGGGCTCGGCCATGTCGGCCGCGGCCTCGGTGGCGGGCTCAACACGCTCATCACGCCTTCCGCGCCCGCGGTGAAGCCCGCGCCGGCCGTGAAGCCCGCGCCGCCCGCGCCCGTTGCGCCGGCCGCGCCCGCCGTCGCGGAGGTTCCCGAGACGGAGAAGGTGCTGCAGGTGCCGCCGCAGGACATCGTGCGCTGCCCGTTCCAGCCGCGCACGGAGTTCCGCCGCGACGAACTCGACGACCTCGTGGAGTCCATCCGCGAGAACGGCGTGATCCAGCCGCTCACGTGCCGCCGCCGCGCGGATGGCAAGATCGAGCTCATCTGCGGCGAGCGCCGCCAGCGCGCGTCCATCGAGGCCGGGCTCAAGCTCGTGCCCGTGGTGCTCAAGGACGTTCCGGACGACGTGGCCGCCGTGATGGCGATCACCGAGAATCTGCAGCGCGACAATCTCAACCCCATCGAGGAGGCCGAGGGCTATCAGGCGCTCAAGACGCGCTTCAATCTCACCTACGACGAAGTGGCGCGCCGCGTGGGCAAGAAGAACCGGTCGTCCGTGGCGAATCTCGTGGGGCTGCTGGAGCTGCCCGTGGAGGTGCGCGACTACGTGCGCCGCGGCGCGGTTTCGCTCGGCCACGCAAAAGTGCTGCAGGGCGTGCTCTCGAAATACGGCAATCCGACGGAAGTGCGCGAACTCGCCGACGCCTGCGTGGCGTTCGTCGATTCGCGCACGGGCCGCACGGTGCCGGGCATCACGGTGCGCGAGCTCGAACGGCGCGTCGTGCGCCTGCACATGAAGCCCGTGGAGCGCCGGCCCGGCACGCCCGACATTCCCGAGTCCTACTGCCGCCAGCTCGTGGAGGAGCTCCACAAGCACCTTGGCTGCGCCGTGCGCCTCACGAGCGGCATGACGCACGCGAACGGCAAGCACGTGAAGGGGCTGCTCGAAATCGACTTCATCGACAACGACGACCTCGACCGCATCCTGGCCGTCATCGGCGTGAAGATGGACTAGCCTCCACCGCATCCCCACACTGAACACCCGACCATGAACAAACACCCGACCATGAACACAACACTCAAACTCATGCTGTGCGCGGCGCTGGCCGCCACGGGACTCGCCCAGGGCGCCCTGCGCCCCACGCCGGACTACCTCAAGCGCGCGACGGTCTACCAGGTCGTGCTGCGCAACTTCACGCGCGACGGCAACTTCAAGGCCGCCACGAAGATGCTCGACCACGTGCGCGCGGCGGGCGTGGACGTGGTCTACCTCGCGCCGTTCGTCGAGATGGACTGCGACATGGACGAGAGCGGCTGGTCGCCGCGCCAGATCCGCAGCGGCTTCGGTTCGCCGAAGAACGCCTACCGCATCAGCAACTACGACAAGATCGATCCCGAATACGGCCACGACGCCGACTTCAAGGCGTTCAACGACAAGGCCCACGCGCTCGGCATGAAGGTCTACATGGATCTCGTCTACCTCCACTGCGGGCCGAACAACGTGATGAAGAACCTGTTCCCCGACGCCTTCCAGAAGAATCCCGACGGCTCGGTGAAGATGACCTACTGGCGCTTCCCCTACGTCAACTTCGCGTCGAAGGGCGTGCGCAAGTACCTGATCGACTCGATGCTGCACTGGATGCGCCTTGGCTGCGACGGCTTCCGCTGCGACGTGGGCGACTGCGTGCCGATCGACTTCTGGGTCGAGGCCGTGACGGCATGCCAGAAGGTCAATCCCGAACTCGTGATGATCAACGAGGGTACGAATGTCGAGTGGCTCGAGAAGGCGTTCGACGCCTGCTACGCCTGGCCGTGGAGCTACAACGTGCGCGGCACGCTCGTGCCGAAGGCCGAGTCGAACGCGTCGTGGATCAAGGGCAACAAGCCGCTCGCCGAGCGCATGCGGGGCGTGCGCGACTACGAGGCGAAGATTCCGAAGGGCGCGCTCATGTTCGCCTTCCTCGACAACCACGACACGGCGACGGACGACTGGGACCTGCGCTTCGACCGCGTGCTGCCCGTGGACGCCGGCAACGCGGCGTTCGTGCTCACCTTCCTGCGCCGCGGTCTGCCGCTCGTCTTCAACGGCAACGAGATCGCCGACAACGCGCGCAACTCGTTCTTCGGCCCCGTGGAGCATCCCGCCCGCGCGGCGAAGACGATCGACTGGGCGCGCGCCGTGCAGCCGGATGGCCAGAAGCGCCTCGCGCTCATCCGCCGGCTCGCGCAGCTGCATCACGACGACCCCGTGTTCTACGACGGCGAGATGGACTGGGTGACGGACGGCGAGGCGCAGAACGTGGTCGCCTTCGTGCGGCGCCTGGGCGACCGCAAGGTGTTCGTGGCGGCGAATCTCTCCGCGAAGGCGGCGGCGTTCCGTCCGGGCGCGGTCGCGTTCGCGCCGGAGGCGAAGCCGCTGCTCGCGGAGCGCTGCGAGATCCGCGCCGACGGCACATGCGCGGTCGAGGCCTACGGCTTCATCGCCGTGCCGTGCAAATGACGACGGGGACGACATGGTCATTCTACCGGCAATCGACTTGAAGGGCGGCGTGTGCGTGCGTCTGCGCCAGGGGCGTGCGGACGACGTCACGGTGTACGGCGACGATCCGGCCGCGCAGGCGCGCGACTGGCGCGAGCAGGGCGGGCGCGAGCTCCACGTGGTGGATCTCGACGGCGCCTTCGCGGGCGAGCCCAGGCACGCGGAAGTCATCCGCGCGATCATCGCGGCGTTTGGCGGCCCCGTGGAAGTGGGCGGCGGCATCCGCGGCCCCGAGGCGCTGGAGCGCGTGCTCGAGGCCGGCGCCGCGCGCGCCATCATCGGCTCCGCCGCGCTCGAGAACCCCGAGTTCCTCACGCGCGCCGTGGAGCAGTATGGCGAGCGCATCGCCGTGGGCATCGACGCGCGCAACGGCTTCGTGCAGACGCGCGGCTGGGTCACGACCACCGCCGTCAAGGCGACCGACCTCGCCCGCGCCGTGGCCGCCATGGGCGTGAAGACGATCATCTACACCGACACGGCGACGGACGGCATGCTCGGCGGCCCCAACCTCGAGCAGATGGCCGCCATCTGCGACGCCGCGCCCTCGTGCCAGATCACGGCGAGCGGCGGCGTGTCGAGCCCCACGGACGTCAAGAACCTCCGCGCGCTCGGCCGCGCGAACCTCCGCGCCGCGATCGTGGGCAAGGCCCTCTACGACGGGCGCGCCACGCTGCGCGTGATGAACGAAGCCGGCGACGGCACGATCTAACTTTCTCATTCTTCCATGCTTCCCATTGCTTCCCTTGAGGTCCTCGAGAACGGCCTCAAACTCGTGTACGTGCCCGACGACCACGTGGAGGGCGTGTGCTTCGGCGTGTTCGTGGCCAGCGGCTCGCGCCATGAGCCGGCCTCCTGCGCGGGCATTTCGCACTTCATCGAGCACATGCTCTTCAAGGGCACGAAGACGCGCAGCGCGCTCGACCTCACCACGGCGATCGAAGGCCGCGGCGGCAACTTCAACGCCTACACGAACGAGGAGGGCACGTGCTTCTTCGCGCAGATGCCCTACGACGCGCTGGCGACGGCCGTGGACGTGATCGGCGACATGTACGCGCACGCGGCGATCCCCGACGACGAGTTCGTCCGCGAACGCGGCGTGGTGCTCGAAGAACTCAAGATGTACGCGGACGAGCCGGACTCCGTGGCGAGCGAAAACCTGTCGCGCGCGCTGTTTCCGAAGAATCCGCTCGGCCTGCCCATCGTCGGTTCGGTCGAGACGCTGCGGAAGATGACGCCCGCGA
The DNA here is from genome assembly GCA_963614205.1 of bacterium. Taxonomy (GTDB): domain Bacteria; phylum Verrucomicrobiota; class Kiritimatiellia; order RFP12; family UBA1067; genus RUG572. Next base: position 11,931 of record CAVEDG010000017.1, read on the forward strand.
CGCTGCGCGCCTATCTGCGCCGCGCCTACGTGCCGCGCGCCACGTGCATCGTGGTGGCGGGCCGCTTCGAGCGCGCCGTCGTGCGCCGCCTCGTGGAGAAGACGTTCGGCGACCTCGACGGCGGAGAGCCGCTGCCATTCACGCCGATCAACCGCCGGACGCGGCCCGTGCGCGAGGTGAGCGCCTCGCGCGACGTGCAGCAGGTGCAGCTGGCGCTGGGTTTCCGCTGCTTCGGCGCCCACGCCTCCGAGAAGAAGAAGTCCGCCGCGAACGTCTTCGACTGCCTCATGGGGCGCACGATGAGTTCGCGCCTTTTCCAGAGCGTGCGCGAGAAGCGCGGCCTGAGCTACGACATCCATTCTCAGCTGCAGTTCTTCGAGGACGTGGGCGGCTGGGCCGTGACGGCGGGGCTCGACGCCACGAAGGCCGGACCCGCGCTCGAGACGATCGAGAAGGAGTTTGCGCGCATCCGGGCGCGCGCGCCTTCCGCCGCCGAAGTGCGCCGCACGAAGGACTACCTGCTGGGCAACTTCCGCCTCGGCCTCGAGAACCAGCGCGCGCGCATGTTCTTCTTCGGCGCGTGCGTGCAGACATACGGTGAAATCCGCACGCCGCAGGAAATCGTGAAGGGCATCGAGGCCGTCACGGCCGCCGACGTGCACGCCGTGGCGAACGAGATCCTCGACGACCGCCTCAAGAGCCTCTCGTGGGTCACGCCCAAGGAGAACGCC
>CAVEDG010000018.1:0-12658 GCA_963614205.1 bacterium
GTGGCCGATCAGATCGAGATCGGCAGGCGTGAAGGTGTGCAGAAAGTCGTCGTGCGTCTGATAGCGGTCGACCTGCGTGAAGACGAGCGTGAGCGTGGGAGGATGGGGCAGCGCCTTGACCGCCTTGAGCGACTCGTTCGTGACCCACACGGCGCCGCGGTTGGCGTCGTTGTGCCGCAGATCGAGCGCGTCCTGCAGGTTGAAGAGCACGAACACGCGCGCCGTCGCCGCCAACGCCTCGCGCAAACGCGCGATCTCCGCCGCGTGGGCCGCCGCGCGTTCGCGGAAGGCCGCCGGGTCGGGCTCGTCGTCCGCATTGAGAAAGGCGAGTCGGTAGACTTCGCCGGGATAGTCGAGAATCTCGAGCGCGCCGATCTCCGTGCCGTCGCGCTCGATGCGCCAGGACATCTCGCGCACGCTGGCGGTCTGGCGCGGGAAGCCCTCGCGCGTAAAATCCTCAGGGGCGAGCGTCGCAAACGTGTAGGCGCCGCGATCGACGGGCCGCAGATACCAGCCTTCGGCGCGATGCCGCGCAAACGCGCGCACGAGCGCCATGGCGAGCGACGTCTTGCCTGAGCCTTCGACGCCCAGAAACAGAATGCTTGGCGGCGTCATGTCAGGTCTCCTCCGTGACGATGCGCCCCTGTGGTCTGGATCGCCGAGCGTTCATTGGTCGAGGAACATGTCGGAACGGGGCGCGAGGGGACGGCCGCGCAGGAATTCGGGCACGGGCATTTCACGCGCGCCCTCGGCCTTGAGCGTCGTCACGAGCAGCACGCCGTCGCCCGTGCGCACGACGAGGCCGCGCTCGTGGAGCGCCACGATGGTGCCCGGCAGCTCCGTGCGCCAGGCGCACTGGATTTCGGACTGCTTGAGGAACTCGAGCCCCGTGACGACCACGCGCCCCGTGTTGCCCTTGCGGCGGAAGCGCGCGGGCAGGAAGGTGTAGCAGCCCGGCCACGGCGTGTAGGCGCGCAGCACGCGCTCGATGTCGCGGGCGCGCGCGGTCCAGTGGATGAGGCCGTCCGTCTTGCGGATCTTGTGCGCGAAGGTGACGTTGGCGTCCTCCTGCTCCACGGGCGTGGGAAGCGTGCCGGCGGCGATGAGCTTGAGCGTCTTGGCGAGCGTGACGCCGCCGGCGATCGCGAGGCGATCCATGAGAGAGTCGCTCGTGTCGTCGCCGTAGATGGGCTCCACGGCGCTGCGCAGAACGGGGCCGTCGTCCATGCCCCGGCCCATGCGGATGACGGAGACGCCGGTGAGCTCGTCGCCGGCGAGGATGGCGGCGGTGACGGGCGAGGCGCCGCGATACTTGGGCAGCAGCGAGAAGTGGCAGTTGATGCAGCCATGGCGCGGCATGCCGAGGATCTCGTCCTTGAGGAACTGGCCAAAGGCGACGACGGCGATCACGTCGGGCTTCTTGGCGCGCAGCCACGCCACGGCCTCGGGCGCGTTGACGTTCTCGGGCGTGATGCACTCCACGAGCCCGCGTTCGCGCGCATAGCGCCGGCAGGGACACGGCGTGAGATCGCGACCGCGCCCCGCCGGACGGTCCGGCTGCGTGACGACGCCGACCACCTGGAGACCAGGCAGCCGCAGAATGGCGCGCAGGCACGTGGCCGACGCCTCGGATGAACCCATGAAGACAATGCGCATGGGCACTAGTATACCACAATCAGAAGATTGAGGCGGCGTCCTTGATCTGCTGTTCGCGCTGCGCGGCCGCGGCCTTGCGGGCTTCGCGGCGCAGCATGTCGGCCTCTTCGTCGGCCTGGCGCACGATGTCGTCGTCCCAGGCGGCGATCACGGTCTGGTAGTCCTGCGAGGCGCCGGCCAGGCACACCGTGACCATGCGGCCGGGCGCCACGTCAAAGGCGTAGTACGGCCGGCGGAAGCTCGCCGGGCGCGCCCACGTGCCGTAGCGCTGCTCCAGCGCCTCGATCAGATAGTGGCGGCGCGACGGCCCACCGGGTTCCACGACTTCCTTCGCGCACGCGCAGATCTTCGCGACCTTGTGCGTCTTCGGCGTCACGTAGGCGTAGTAGTCGTCGAAGCCGGCCAGAGCCTTCTTCGGCGTGAACGGCACGCGCAGCAGCGACGGCTCGCCGGCCTCGCGCACCGCGTTCGTGGCGGTGAGCGTCGAGCCGAACGCAAGCCCCATGAAGGCCTCCGTGTCCGCAGCCGGCTTCGCGTCCTCGCCGTTGCCCTTCGGCGGCGGCAGCTTCGCGACCACGTCGCCCACGTTGTAGCTCTGCGCGTACTCGCTCGTGGAGGTCGCGAGAATGTTGCCCTCGGCGTCCATGTTCGTGCGCGTCTCGCGGCGGCGTTCGGTCACGAGATTGCCGTTCGTCGTCACGGAGCTTTCCACGAACGTGCGCGACACGGAGCCGTTGTCGTTCGTGGTCACGGAACTTTCGGCCGTCTTGGTGGACATGTCCTTCTGCTCCGCGGCGCTTGCGGAGCCACAGCCAGCGAGCAGCGTCAGTGCGGCGGCGAGCGTGCAGAGTTCAAGACCATGAGCGATGTATGTGGTGTTCATGTTTGTTTTCCCTTCTCGGCGTGTTGAGCGTCGGTGTTGTGTGTGTCGTTTTGTGTGTGATCATCCGTCCGCGTCTGCGGACGGAGCGTAAAGGTGAAGACGCAGCCTTCTCCCGGAGCGGAGACCACGGTGGCGTCGCCGCCGTGAATCCGGGCGATGTGCTTGACGATCGCGAGACCGAGCCCGGAGCCGCCCGTCTCGCGGCTGTGCGCCTTGTCCACGCGGTAGAACCGCTCGAAGATGCGCGCGCGGTCGGCCTCGGCAAGTCCGACGCCGTGGTCGGTCACGGTGAACGCGGCGCCGCCGTCGGGCGTCGGCGCGAGCGCGAGCGCGACGTCGGGCGACCCGGAGTGCGCCACGGCGTTGAGGGCGAGATTGACGAGCGCCTGCTCCACGAGGCGCGCATCGCACGACAGCACGAGCGCGGGCGCGGGCGCGACCTCCAGGCGCATTCCCGCCGCCTCGGCGCGCGGCCGCACGCGGTCGGCGGCCGAGGCGAGCACGTCCGCCAGATCGGTGGGCGCAAAGGAGGCACACATGCCCTCCTCGCCGCCGCGCTCGAGGCGCGCGAGCGACACGACGTCGCGCGCGAGCGCGTCGAGGCGCGTCGCCTCGCGGCGCAGCAGGCCGAGCAGTTCGCCGCGGTCGGCCTCGCCCGCGTCGCCCAGCAGCTCCACGGCGCCGAGGATGCCCGTGAGCGGCGTCTTGATCTCGTGCGAGACGTTGGCGATGAAGTCGCGCCGGAAATCGGCCACGCGCCGCAGCTCGGCGGCGAGATGCGCCTGCACGTCGCGTTCGCGGGCGAGCGCGCGGTTGCGGGCGATGAGCCGGTTCATGAAGAGGAGCACGAGCAGAAGCCCCGAGGCGCCCGCCAACCCGGCGAAGAGCATCGCGAGCCGCGTGCGCTCCAGCGGCGCCACCACGCGCTCGTAGGGAATCGCAAGGCGCACGATGAAGTCGTCGCCCGCCCGACGCGCGCAGTAGAGCATCCGGCGCCCCGTGGTGTACGACGTCCGGATCGACGCGCCCTCGCCCGTCTCGCGCGCCTCGCGCACTTCGGGACACGCGCTGTGGTTGCCCATCGCCGACCGGTCGGAGTCGTAGAGCATCCCGCCGGGCGAAGACAGCACGGTGAGGCGCAGCCCGTCGGCGCGGTGCGCCTCGGTGAACGCGCGCAGCTTCGCGAAGTCGGCCTCGTCCAGCGCGTCGGCGATCGATTCCACCGCAAGCTGCGTGCGCGCCGCGAGGTCGCGCTCGGCCCACGCCTCCGCCGCGCGACGGCAGTCGGCCACCTCCGTCCACAGCACGCCGCCGCAGACGAGGAATCCCGCCGCCGCCAGGGCGCAGGGCAGATAGCCGAGAGCGGGCAGCTTCATGGCCTGACGCGGTATCCCACCCCGCGAATGGTCTCGATGTGCACCGCCCAGTCGCCGAGCTTCTTGCGCAGGCCGACCATCTGCACGTCGACCGTGCGCTCGGTCACGGACTTCTCCTCGTCCTGCATCGCGGCGATGATCTGGGCGCGCGTGTAGACGCGGCCCGGACGCGAGACGAGCAGCGCGAGCAGACGGAATTCGCCGCGCGTGAGCGTGAGCACCTCGCCCCGCACCACGACCGACTTGGCCTGCTCGTTGATCACGAGGCCGTCCAGCGACTTGCCTTCGGCCATGGGGTCGCCGCGGCGCAGCACGGCGTGGATGCGCGCGAGCAGCACCTCGCGCGAGAACGGCTTCGTCACGTAGTCGTCCGCGCCGAGCTCGAGGCCGCGCACGACGTCGGCGTCCTCGCTCTTCGCCGTGAGGATGACGATGCGCGTGTCGGCGAGCTTGGGATCCGCGCGCATGCGGCGGCACACGGTGAGGCCGTCCAGGCCCGGCAGCATGAGGTCGAGCAGCACGAGCTGCGGCCGTTCGCGCCGGATCAGGTCAAAACCCTCGTCGCCGCGCGTCGCGCACATCACGTGCGTGAACCCGGCATTCCGCAGCATCATCCGCAGGATGGTGCGGATGGTCGCGTCGTCTTCAACGATGATGATGGAGGTCAGTTCGTTCATGAGATGCCTGCTTTCGTGTGACGCCGAGAAGTGTAGCACACGCGAATTAGGTCGGCATTAGAAAAAAATATGGTACACTATGGGCCATGTCGAACACTCTTGAACACACTCCGCAGACGGAACGACTCCAGAACATCCTCAGCCATGCCGGCGTGGCGAGCCGGCGGCACGCGGCGGCGCTGATCGAGGCCGGCCGCGTCGCGGTGGACGGCCGCACCGTCACGGAGCCCTACGTGCGCTTCGACCCCGCCGCCGCGCGCATCACGGTGGACGGCCGCCCCATCTCCGCGGCGCGCGAACGCACGCGCACGATCATGCTCAACAAGCCCGTCGGCGTGCTCTCCACGCTCTCCGACCCCTTCGGCGGCACAACGGTGGCGGACCTTCTCCGCGGCCACGTGGCCGAACGCCTCGTGCCCGTGGGCCGACTCGACAAGGACAGCGACGGTCTCCTCCTCATGAGCAACGACGGCGCGCTCACGCTCGCGCTCACGCATCCGCGCTTCGAGCACGAGAAGACGTACCTCGTGCGCGTGGCGGGGCGCTGGAGCGAGGAGAAACTGCGCATCCTGCGCGGCCCCGTCGCAATGCCGGACGGCTACGTCACGCGCCCCGTGCCCGTGGACGTGGTGCGCCCGACGGATCGCGAGAACATCACGCTGCTGCGCTTCCGTCTGCGCGAGGGGCGCAAGCGCCAGATCCGCTACATGTGCAGCGCGGCGCATCTCGTCGTGCTCGGCCTGCGCCGCGTGGCGATCGGCGACCTGCACCTGCCCGACGATCTCGCCCCCGGCGCCTGGCGCGACCTGACCGCCACGGAGCTCCAGCGGCTCACGCGCCGGCAAACGCGCGCATGAACGCGCGCAGACGCGGGATGGACTTCACGCCGGGCGCGTCCTCGAGCGCGCCGCACACGTCGATCACGTCGGGCCGCTGCGCCTGCGCGGCCGCGAGCGTCTCGCGCGAGATGCCCCCGGCGAGCACGGTGCGGAAACGCCCGCGCCGCAACTGAGTCTCGCCGTCGCCGTGGCTGGAATCGAAGAGCACCGCGTCGCCTTCCGCGCCGCCCGCGAGCGTCCAGACCTCGTAGCCCGCCGCGCGCAGGGCCGCGACATCCGCCGCGGCGGCGCGTCGGTGCAGCTGCACGACGTCGAGGCCGACCGCGCGGCAGACGGCGACGATCTCCTCCACCGACTGCCGCGTGAACACGCCCACGCAGCGCGGCGCGGGCTGTATCGCGCGCGCGCACCGCACGAGCTGTTTCGCCTGTTCAGGCGTGACGCGACGCGGCGATTCCGACGCGAAGATGAAGCCGAGATAGGCGGCGCCCAGCCGCGCCGCCTCCTCGGCAAACGCCGCGTCGTTCACGCCGCAGACCTTGAGCGTCATGGCAGCAGCGGTCCCTTCAGCGCCCCTTCCGCGTTCAGGCGCTTCACGAGCGCGGAACCGACCACGAAGCCGTCCGCGTGCCGCGAAACGACGTTGGCCTGCGCCTGCGTGGAGATGCCGAAGCCGGCCACGAGGGGCGTCTTCACCGCGGCGCGGATCGCGTCGAGGTGCGCCGTGAGGTCGGGCGGCAGCTCCGCGCGCGCGCCCGTCACGCCCTTCACCGTGATCACGTAGAGGAAACTGTCGTCAAGCCCCGCCGCGCTTTCGACCACGCGGTCGAGCGGCGTGTTCGGCGCGATGAGCGGCACGAAGGTGAGCCCGTGCGCGCGCAGCGCCCCGAGCAGTTCGTCGCGCTCCTCGAGCGGCAGATCCACCACGAGCACGGCGTCCACGCCCGCGGCGGCCGCCTCGGCGGCAAAGGTCTCCACGCCCTTCGAGAAGATGAGGTTGTAGTAGGTGAAGACCACAAGCCCCGTCTCGGGATGGCGCGCGCGGAGGCGCTTGGCGGCGGCGAGCACGTCGTCGATCGTCACGCCCTGCGCAAGCGCCGTGTAGGCGGCGGAGCGGATCACCGCGCCGTCCGCGAACGGATCGGAAAACGGCACGCCCAGCTCGAGGATGTCCACGCCCCCCGCCACCAGGTCGTCCACCGCCGCCTCGCTGGCCGCGAGCGTCGGCGCGCCCATCGTGAGATACGCCACAAAGGCGCCGCGCCCTTCGGCCTTCGCCCGCGCGAAAGATTTCTGAATGCAGTTCATGTCTGATTCTCCTGTTTTAACCTCTCAACCTCTCAACTTCTCAACTTCTCAACCTCATACCTTCTCACGTTCTCCATATCCTTGTCGCCGCGGCCGGAGAGGTTGACGAGCAGGATCGCGTCCTTCGGCAGCGTGGGCGCGCGCTTGATGGCCTCGGCGAGCGCGTGGCTCGATTCGAGCGCGGGGATGATGCCCTCGTAGCGGCACAGGGCGTGGAAGGCGGCGATGGCCTCGTCGTCGCAGATCACCGTGTATTCGGCGCGGCCGGTGTCGTGCAGCTGGCAGTGCTCCGGGCCCACGCCCGGATAGTCGAGCCCGGCGCAGACGGAGTAGGTGTCGATCACGTTGCCCGCCGGCGTCTGCAGCAGCATCGTCTTCGCGCCGTGCAGCACGCCGATGCGGCCGCCGTTGATGCTCGCCGCGTGCTCGCCGGTCGCAAGGCCCTTGCCGCCCGCCTCCACGCCCACGAGCCGCACGCCCGGGTCGTCGAGGAAGCCCGCGAAGAGGCCAATCGCGTTCGAGCCGCCGCCCACGCAGGCGATGGCCTGGTCGGGCAGACGCCCGAACTTCGCGAGGCACTGCCGCCGCGCCTCCTTGCCGATCACGCTCTGGAAGTCGCGCACCATGTCCGGATACGGATAGGGCCCCGCGCACGTGCCGATCACGTAGAACGTGTCGTCGCAGTGGGCGACCCAGTCGCGCAGCGCCTCGTTCATCGCGTCCTTGAGCGTGGCCGAGCCTTCCTCGATCGCGTGCACCTTCGCGCCGAGCATTTCCATGCGCGCCACGTTCTGCGCCTGGCGCTTCACGTCGATCGCGCCCATGTAGACTTCGCACGGCATGCCGAGCAGCGCGGCCACGGTGGCGGTGGCCACGCCGTGCATGCCCGCGCCCGTCTCGGCGATGAGACGCGTGCGGCCCATGCGCCGGGCGAGCAGCGCCTGGCCGATCGTGTTGTTCACCTTGTGCGCGCCCGTGTGGTTGAGGTCTTCGCGCTTGAGCACGATCGTCGCGCCGCCGAGATGCTCGGAAAGCCGCCGACAGACCGTGATCGGCGATTCGCGCCCCACGTAGTCGCGCAGCAGCTCGTCGAGCTCGCGCTGGAACGCGGGATCGCGCTTGGCGGCGTCGTACGCCTGGGCGAGGTCATGCAGCGGCGCCATGAGCGTCTCCGCAACGTATTGCCCCCCGTAGGGGCCGAAGTGGCCATGCGGCCGAATCTCTGTCTTCATTGTCTTCTCCTAACTGTGAATGCTGACTTTAACTGTGAATGCTGATTTCGTGGTGCGCAGTCGGTAACCGTTGCTACCGGGTAATGGGTTGCTCCAGTTCGCGGGCGAACGTGAGCAACCCATTACGCAGCAGGGCTCCGGGATCGGACGCGCGCATGAGCGTAGTGCCGATGAGAAAGCCGTCGGCGCCGGCGGCGCGAAGGCGCAGCAGATCGTCGCGCGTGCGCAGGCCGCTTTCGGCGATGCGCGTGACGCCCGCCGGGATGCGCCCGAGCAGCGCGTGCATGATTTTCGGGTCGGTGTGGAACGTGCGCAGGTTGCGGCAGTTCACGCCGATGAGCCGCGCTCCCGCGGCGACGGCGCGGTCGATCTCCTCCGCCGTGTGCGTCTCCACGAGCGCGGTGAGCCCGAGGTCGTGCGCGAGGGCGAGCAGATGCGCGAGCGCGGCGTCGTCGAGCGCGGCGACGATGAGCAGGCAGGCGTCCGCCCCCGCCGCGCGCGCGGCCACGACCTGGTAGTCGGTCGTGAGGAAGTCCTTGTAGAGGAGCGGCGTCTCGACCGCCGCGCGCACGGCGCGCAGATACGCCTCGTCGCCGAGGAAGCGATGCGGCTCGCACAGCACGGAGATCGCCGCCGCGCCGTTGGCCGCATAGCCGCGCGCGAGCGCCACCGGGTCGAAGTCCGGCCGGATGAGGCCTTCGGAGGGCGACGCCTTCTTGAGTTCGGCGATCACGTGGAGGCCGGGTCCGGCAAAGGCGGCGCGGAAGTCGCGCGGCGCGGGCAGCGCTTCGGCGCGGGCGCGCAGGTCGGCGAGAGGCGCGCGCCGCGCGGCCGCCTCGGCATCCGCCCGTCGCCGGGCGCAGAGTTCATCAAGAATGTCCATGGTCGTTGGAGTCGGCCACGAGCGTGGCGAGCTTGTTGTAGGCGGCGCCGGAGTCGAGGGAGAGGAAGGCGAGGGAGAGACCGTCGCCGATCGTCGGCGCGCGGCCGGCCGCCACGAGCGCGGCGGCGGCGTTGAGCGCGGCCGCGAAGCGGTAGGCGCCCTTGTCCTCGCCGGCGAGCACGGCCCGCGTGAGGCGCGCGTTCACGGCGGGGTCGCCGCCGCGAATCGCCTCGATCGGAAAGTACCGCCCGAAGTAGCGTTTGGGATCGACCCTGTACTCCTTCACCGCGCCCTGCGCGTCGAGCTCGGCCACGCGCGACGGCGCCGCGAGCCCGAGTTCGTCGAGACCGCCCGGTCCGCAGAAGACGAGCGCCTTCCGCGCACCGAGCGCGCGCAGGGCGCCCACGTAGAGCGGCACGATTTCCGGCGCGTAGACGCCGAGCGCGGTGCGCGTGACGCCCGCCGGATTCGCGAGCGGCCCAAGCAGGTTGAAGATCGTGCGGAACGGCAGCGCGCGCCGCACGGGCGCCGCGTGGCGCATCGCGGGATGGCAGGCATTCGCGAAGCAGAAGCCGATGCCGTTGGCGGCAATGGAGTTCTCCACGTCCGCCGGCGCGAGGTCGAGGTTGTAGCCGAGCGCCGCCAGACAGTCCGCCGCGCCGCAGCGCGAGGTGGAGGCGCGGTTGCCGTGCTTGGCCACGGTCGCGCCCGCGCCGGCGGCGATGAACGCGGCGGTGGTCGAGACGTTGAACGTGCCAAAGCCGTCGCCGCCCGTGCCGACGATGTCCACGGCGTCTTCAGGCGCGGCGATGTGGAGGCCGGTCGCGCGCAGCGCCCGCGCGGCGCCGGTCACCTCCGCGACGGTGGGGCCGTTCATCTGCAGGGCGGTGAGCAGCGCCGCCACGCGCGCGGGCTCGGCGTCCGCGCCGTCCAGCAGGGCGCGGAAGGCGTCGTAGGCCTCGTCCTCCGTGAGATGCGCGCCGCCCACGGCCTTCTTCAGGGCCGCCGCGATCATCGCGCGCCTCCCGCCACGACGTCGAGGAAGTTGCGCAGCTGGTTGATGCCGTTGGGCGTGCCGATGGATTCGGGATGGTACTGCAGGCTCTCGATCGGGAACTCGCGGTGGCGCAGCGCCATGATCTCGTCGTCCTCCGCCTCGGCGGAGACCTCGAGGCACGCCGGCAGCGAGGCGCGCTCGACGGCGAGCGAATGGTAGCGCATCACCTCCATGCCCTGCGGGAAGCCCGTGAAGAGGCCCTTGCCGTCGTGGCGCAGACGCGACGTCTTGCCGTGCATGAGCCGCTTGGCGGCCACGATGCGGCCGCCGAAGGCCTGGGCGATGGCCTGGTGGCCGAGGCAGATGCCGAGCAGCGGCACGCGCCCCGCGAAGGCGCGGATGGCCGCGAGCGTGACGCCCGCCGAGTCGGGATTGCCCGGCCCTGGCGAGAACACGACCGCCGCCGGGCGGCGCGCGAGAAGCCCGTCCACGTCGGTCGCGTCGTTCTTCACGACGTCGACCTCCGCGCCGAGCATGCCGAACTCCTGCACGATGTTGTACGTGAAGGAATCGTAGTTGTCGATCATGAGAATCATGGTGGCTCCTTAGTGCGTAAGGGAAGCGGCAAATGACGCGGCGGAAAAGATGGCCTGCGACTTGTTGAGGGTTTCGCGGTATTCCGTTTCGGGGTCGGAGTCCGCCACGATGCCCGCGCCGGCGCGCATCGTGAGGCGCCGGCCCTGCAGGAGCATCGTGCGGATGACGATCGCGAAGTCCATGTCGCCCGTGTAGCTGAAGTAGCCGACCGCGCCGCCGTAGATGCCGCGCGGGGACTTCTCGACCTCGGCGATGATCTGCATGGCGCGCACCTTGGGCGCGCCGGAGAGCGTGCCCGCCGGGAACGTCGCCTCCAGCAGGTCGAAGGCGTCGCGCCCTTGCGTGTCGTCGAGCGCGCCGGAGACGTTCGAGACAAGGTGCATCACGTGCGAGTAGCGTTCCACGTGGGCGTAGTCCGTCACGCGCACGGTGCCCGTGCGGCACACGCGGCCGAGGTCGTTGCGCCCGAGATCCACGAGCATCACGTGCTCCGCGCGCTCCTTCGGGTCGTCGCGCAGCTCCGCCTCAAGCCGGCGGTCGTCCTCCGGCGCGCGCCCGCGCGGACGCGTGCCGGCGATCGGACACGTGGAGGCCTCGCCCGCCTGCAGCTTCACGAGCTCCTCCGGCGACGAGCCGATGAGCGCGCGCCCGCCAAGCTTGAGGAAGAAGTTGTAGGGCGAGGGATTCACGAGACGCAGCGCGCGGTAGAGGTCGAGCGCGTCGAGATCCGTCTCGGCCGTGAACTTCTGCGAGGGCACGATCTGGATGACCTCGCCCGCCGTGATCGCCGCCTTGCACGTGCGCACCATGCGGCAGAATTCGTCCTCGGTCATTTCGCTCGTGAACGCGCCCATGTGGCCGGGGGCGCGGGACGCGCGGCGCTTCAGGTACGCGGCGATCGACTCCGCCGAGAAGAGACGGTGCGCGAGCGCGTCGATCTCCGCCATCGCCCGCGCATAGGCCGCATGCGCGGTCTCGCCCGCCTCCACGCCCGTCACGCGCACCACGAGGATCGTCTGGCGCACGTTGTCGAAGACGAGCAGCGTGTCCGTGAGCAGGAACTCCGCGAGCGGAGTGCCCTCTTCGCGCGTCAGCCCCACGCGCGGCACGAACGCGCGCACCGCGTCGTACGCCACGTAGCCGATCGCGCCGCCCTGCAGGGACGGCAGTTCGGGCGCGGGCGCGAACGCGCGCGCCTTCACCTTCTCCCGCAGGGCGGGAAGCGGATTGGCGAGGTCGTTCGCCGTGAACGTCGCGTAGGGGTCGAGGCCCAGGAACGAGTAGCGTCCGCGCGTTTCGCCGCCCGCGACGCTTTCGAGCAGGAACACCGCGTCGTCGTCGGTCACGCGCGTGAGCACGGAGACGGGCGTCTCGCGGTCTTCGAGAAATTCGCGGTAGACGGGCGTGCGCGCCCCGCGCGCCACGCGCGCCGCGAAGGTGTCTTCTGTGAGGTATTTGAGCATGGTTGGAAAGTTAAAAGTTAAAGGTTAAAAGTTAAAAGTTAAAGGTTAAAGGTTAAAGGTTAAAGGTTAGAGGTTAAAGGTTAGAGGTTAAAGGTTAAAGGTTAAAGGTTAGAGGGTAGTGGGTAGTGGTTGAAAGTTAAAAGTTAAAAGTTAAAAGTTAAAGGTTAAAGGTTAAAGGTTAGAGGGTAGTGGGTAGTGGTTGAAAGTTAAAAGTTAAAAGTTAAAAGTTAAAGGTTAAAGGTTAAAGGTTAGAGGGTAGTGGGTAGTGGTTGAAAGTTAAAAGTTAAAAGTTAAAAGTTAAAGGTTAAAGGTTAAAGGTTAGAGGGTAGTGGGTAGTGGTTGAAAGTTAAAAGTTAAAAGTTAAAAGTTAAAGGTTAAAGGTTAAAGGTTAGAGGGTAGTGGGTAGTGGTTGAAAGTTAAAAGTTAAAAGTTAAAAGTTAAAGGTTAAAGGTTAAAGGTTAGAGGGTAGTGGGTAGTGGTTGAAAGTTAAAAGTTAAAAGTTAAAAGTTAAAGGTTAAAGGTTAAAGGTTAGAGGGTAGTGGGTAGTGGTTGAAAGTTAAAAGTTAAAAGTTAAAAGTTAAAGGTTAAAGGTTAAAGGTTAGAGGGTAGTGGGTAGTGGTTGAAAGTTAAAAGTTAAAAGTTAAAAGTTAAAGGTTAAAGGTTAAAGGTTAGAGGGTAGTGGGTAGTGGTTGAAAGTTAAAAGTTAAAGGTTAAAGGTTAAAGGTTAGAGGTTAAAGGTTAAAGGTT
>CAVEDG010000019.1:0-12658 GCA_963614205.1 bacterium
GGCGTTGCGAGCCTATGAACGCGAACCTGCGTCCGAAGACGTGTTCGAGCTTGTCACGCGTTTTGGCATTACAGGCTACGATGCGCAGTTCGTCGCGCTGGCACAGGAGCTGAATTGCCATCTCTATACGCAGGACAAGGAGCTGTTGCGGAAATTCTCCACCGTCGCTCGTCCGTTCTATACGAGGCGAACTTGATTCTCGGCGGTGCCCGTGTGGCACGACTATGTGGCGGGGACAGACCCTGGCGAAGATCGAGATGAAGGAGGAGCGACCATCATTGCTTTTCGTCATGACGAAAGAAATACGCAAAACGCCATTGACTTTTCGGTGTGGTTTAGTGTATAGTACTCGCTGTTTCTTGAGAGAAGATGGAGTCTTCTGATGAAACGAGAGTTTTACATTGACAGAATAACGCCTTTTGTCGATAAAAAGATCATAAAAGTTCTGACGGGCATTCGGCGTTGTGGGAAGTCCTTCATCATGGGAATGCTGAAGGATGAACTTTTGGCGCGGCAGATTGCGCCCGAACAGATCATCGAGGCGAATTTTGAATCGCGCAAGTTGGATTTCGTTCAGTCCGTTGACTTGGCGTATGGCGCCATTCGGGATCGCGTCGCGACGCTTAGGAATCGCCGCGTCTACTTGCTCTTCGACGAGATACAGGAACTTGAAGGATGGGAGAAACTCGTCAATAGCGTGTCCGTCGATTTTGATGCGGACATCTATCTGACGGGTTCGAACGCGAAGTTGCTTTCGAGTGAGCTCTCGACCTACCTGGCTGGACGCTATGTCGAGTTTCATGTCTATCCGCTTTCGTTTGCGGAGTCGCTGCGCTGGTATCGCGCGGAAGATCCGCAGATCTCCGTGCGCGAGGCGTTCCGTCGCTTCGTCCGTGACGGCGGCATGCCGTTTGTGCACGAGGCGCGACTTGACGGCGACGTGCGCCGCGCCTATCTGGCGGACGTGTTCAACTCGGTCGTCCTGAAGGACATCGCGAAGCGGCACAAGGTGCGGGACATCGATCTTCTTGAACGCATTCTCTTCTATCTCGTGCGCGAGGCGGGGCATCCGTTCTCGGCGCAGTCGCTCGTGCGGTTTCTCAAGAGCGAGCGTCGGACGGTCGCCTTCGAGACGCTCTACAACTATCTGAACTATGCGCAGGAGGCCTGTCTGGCTTTGCCGTTCAAGCGCATGGATCTCGTCGGCAAGCAGACGCTTGTCGGGCAGGAGAAGGTCTACGTCGTCGACCATGGCTTTCGCGAGTCGCTGTTTGGCGACAACGAGGCGTGCATCGACCAGGTGCTCGAGAACATCGTCGCGGTCGAGCTGGTTCGGCGCGGCTACGACGTGACGGTCGGGAAGGTCGGCGCGAAGGAAGTCGACTTCGTCGCGGCGCGGGGCGCTGAAAGACTTTACGTGCAGGTCGCGTATCTGATGCCGACGCCGGAGACGCGCGCGCGAGAGTTCGCCGCGCTTGAGGCGATCGACGACAACTATCCGAAGTTCGTGTTGTCTCTTGACGAGTTCGACTTTTCCGCCGGCGGCATTCGTCATCAGCCGATTCCGGATTTTCTCCTGGCGGAAGACACGCGGAGGCATGGCGCGAACGAGTTGGTACTGCGATCCTCACGGTAAGGTGGCGAGGCAAATGTGGTATACTAGTTGCCTATGTCTTTGCGCAAAATAGGATTCATTCTGGGCGCCGTCGCGTTGATGGCGCAGATGGCGGGCGAGGCGGCGACGCCGGCGCGCAGCGTGGCGGGCGCCTCGACGGGCGGCAATTCGCCGTACGCAACGGATGCGTTTCCGGGCTTCGACGGCCTGGACGACATCAAGCGGCCGGAGCGGCGCGAGAAGAGCTGGTGGGTCGGCGTGTCGCGCGCGACGGCCGCGGAGCAGCTGGCCTACGCGGCGGAGCTCGAGGCGGCCGGCGACGCGAAGGGCGCCGCCAAGGCGTGCGACGCGCTCGTGCGCGAGTGGCCCACCGCCAAGGAGGCGCCGCAGGCCCAGCTGCGCTACGTGAAGCTGCTTGCGGGTCCGCTGGAAGACTACGGCGAGGCGTTCGAGCAGCTCGAGTATCTGCTCGACTTCTACGCGCGCGACTGCAAGTACCGCGAGCTCGTGGAATACGGCTACAAGCTCGTCAACACGATGGTCGAGAAGAAGAAGTCATGGTTCGGCTTCTCGTTCCTCTCGAACCGCGAAGTGCGCCAGCACTACGAGTCGATCGTGCGGCGCGCGCCCGGCGCGGACTACGTGCCCGAGGCGATGCTGCGCATTGCCGACCTGCGCGAGCAGGACGACCACTACGAGGAGTCCGTGAAGGTCTACGCCGCGGTGCAGAGCAAGTTCCCCGGCACGCCCGAGGCGCGCCGCGCGGCATATCTCGAGGCGCGGGCGCGGATGTGGCTGTGCCGGCGCCTTGCCTACAACGTGCCGCGCTGCCGCGACACCGTGGGCTACCTGAAGATGACGCTTCAGAATCTTCCCGACCTTGAGCAGATGGAGGAACTCAAGGGCTGGATGGACGAGCTGCGCGCGTACCTCGCCGAGGACGCCTACCGCAGCGCGAAGTTCTACGACTCGCGTCAGCGCACGCGCCACGCCGCGCGCACCTCGTGGGAACGCTACCTGAACGAGTATCCCGACTCGCCCCACGCGGAGGCCGTGCGCGCGCGCATCGCCGAACTCGCCGACCCCGCCGCGCCCGCCGCGACGGACAACAAGTGATCTTCTTTCACCCAAAGGAAACACGACCATGATGAACCTTCGCACCTTTCTGCTGCTGATTCCCGCGCTTGCCCTGTGCGGCTGCGCCAACTACCGCTGGACGTCGCGCGTGCCGGACGAACTGCGCACGGTCGCGGTGCCCGTGTTCGAGAACCGCACGAAGTCGGCGGAGCTGGGACCGATCGTCACGCAGTACACGCTGCGCGAATTCCAGCGCGAGGGCACGTTCGCGATCCGGCGCTCCGGCGATTCGTCCATCGAAGTGCAGGGCGAGATCGTGCGCGCCGAGCGGCGGCCGATCGCGTTCGACCGCGGCTACGGCATGCGCGCGGGCGAGTACCGCTACTACGTGACGGTGAACGTCACGCTCGTGAACAAGGAGACCGGCAAGGTGCTGCAGAGCGGCCGGTCGTACACGGGCGAGACCACGTTCATGGTGCAGGGCGATCTGCTCACGGGGCAGCGCGACGCGGCGCAGCGCATTGCGGCCGACCTCGCGCGCCAGATCGTGGACGACGTGGTGAGCTTCCCCTACAACGCGAAGAAGTGAGCGACGCAGCCGTGACGGAGGCGGACGACGCGGCGCTGCTCGTGGCGCTCCAGCGGGGACTGCCGCTCTGTGCGCGTCCCTTCGAGGAGCTGGCGCGCGAGACGGGCTGCACGGAGGCGGAGCTGCTTGCGTGCCTGGCGCGGGCGCGCGCGGCGGGGCACGTGCGGCGCTTTGGCGCCGTGTTCGATACGCGGCGGCTCGGCTACGCTTCCGCGCTGTGCGCCGTGGCAACGCCGGCGGAGGCGCTCGACGACGTGGCCGCGTGCGTGACGCCCCTGGGCGGCGTCACGCACTGCTACGCGCGCACGCCCGCGGACGGGGGCGACGCGACGCAGCCTAACCTCTGGTTCACGCTCAGCACGCCCAAGGACGTCTTTCCCGCGATGGCGGACGAAGTCGCCGCGCGGGTGCGGCCCTACGCGCTGCGCGTGCTGCCGGCCACGCGCCGCTACAAGGTGGACGTGGTGTTCGGCGCGGCCACGCGGGCGCGCGAGGAAGCGGTGGAGGACGCCGAACTGCCGCCGCTCACGGCGCGCGAGCGCGCGGTGATCGGCGCCGTGCAGGGCGACACCGAAGCGCGCGCCGACTACTTCGCGGCGCTCGCCGCGCGGCTCGGCCTGAAGGAGTGGGATCTTCTCTCCATGCTCGAGATCTGGCGGCGGAAGGGGCGGCTCAAGCGCATCGGGCTGCTGCTGCACCATCGCCATGCGGGCTGGCAGGCGAACGGCATGTGCTGCTGGCGCGTGGCGGGCGACACCACGGCCGTCGGCCGCGCCCTGGCCGCGCGCGGCGAAGTCACGCACTGCTACGAGCGCCCCGAAGCGCCGGACTTCCCCTACACTCTCTTCGCGATGGTGCACGCGCGCACCGTCGCGGAGGCGCAGACGCAGTTTGCCGCGCTCTGCGCCGAAGTCGCGCGCGTTGCCGGCGCGGGCGTGCCCGCCACCATGCTGCTTTCCACGCGCGAGTACAAGAAGACCTCGATGACCTTCTTTGCGCCTTCGCGTCAATTATGCTAAACTAACTTGTCATGAGCACCGATACACGCAAGCCGATTCGCATTACCGACACCACCCTGCGCGACGCCCACCAGTCCTTGTGGGCGACCCGTCTGCGCACGGACGACATTCTCCAGATCGCCGAAGAGATCGACCAGGCCGGCTACTACTCCCTCGAATGCTGGGGCGGCGCCACGTTCGACGTGTGCATGCGCTTCCTGCGCGAAAATCCGTGGGAGCGTCTGCGCCAGATCAAGAGCGTGTGCAAGAAGACGCCGCTGCAGATGCTGCTGCGCGGCCAGAACATCCTCGGCTACAAGCACTATCCCGACGACGTGGTCGAGCGCTTCGTGGCGCTCGCCTGCGAGAACGGCATGGACATCTTCCGCGTGTTCGACGCGCTCAACGATCCGCGCAACCTCGAGACCGCGATCACGAGCGTGAAGAAGTACGGCGGCCACGCGCAGGGCACGATCTGCTACACGACCTCGCCCGTCCACACGGTGGAGGCCTACGTGAAGCTCGCGCAGGAGCAGGTCGCGATGGGCATCGACTCGCTCGCGATCAAGGACATGGCGGGCATCCTCACGCCCGGCGCGGCGCGCGCGCTCGTGGGCGCGCTCGTGAAGGCGTGCCCCGACCTGCCGATCCAGGTGCACAGCCACATGACGAGCGGCATGGCCGCGGCGATGTACCTCGCGGCCGCCGAGGCGGGCGCGGGCTGCCTGGACACCGCGATCTCCACGATGAGCTCGTTCTCGAGCCAGCCGCCGTGCGAGTCGATGGTCGCGATTCTCGAGAGCGAAGGCTTCGAGACGGGGCTCGACCTCGCGCGCCTCGCCAAGGTCAACGCCCACTTCAAGGCGCTCAAGGCCATGCGCCAGCCGGCCAGCTCGCGCGCGGTGGAGCCCGTGGACGCGGGCGTGCTCGTGCACGCGATTCCCGGCGGCATGATCTCGAACCTCCGCTCGCAGCTCGCCCAGCAGGGCGCGCTCGACCGCCTGCCCGAGGTGCTCGCCGAGCTGCCGAAGACGCGCGCCGACATGGGCTATCCGCCGCTCGTCACGCCGACCTCGCAGATCGTGGGCGTGCAGTCCGTGCTCAACGTGCTTTCCGGCAAGCGCTACGCGATGGTCACGGACGAGACGCGGCGCTATGCGGCGGGCTACTACGGCCGCACGCCCGCGCCGATCGAGAAGAAGCTGCAGAAGAAGCTCATGGGCGACCTGAAGCCCATCACGTGTCGGCCGGCCGACCTGCTCACGCCCGGCCTCGCGGCCGCCGCCAAGGAGATTCCGCCGAAGTTCATCCAGGCGGAAGAGGACATCCTCAGCTACTGCCTGTTCCCGGAAGTGGCGCTCGGCTACTTCAAGTGGCGCGCGCAGCCCGCCGACGCGAAGGATCCGATCCCCGCCGACGTGGAGATGCAGAAGGCGGAGTCCGCCGCGACCGAGGCGGCCGCGCCCGACGCCGAGACGGCGCGTCTCGCGCGGATTGGCAAGGCCTTCGCGGCGCTGCTCGCCACGTGCGGCGGCGGTGCGCTCGACGCGGCCGCGCTGGCCGCGCCGGCTCCTGCGGAGGAGAAGCCCGCGCCCGCACCCGCGAAGCCGGCGGCCGCGCCCGAAGGCACGCCCGTGGTGGCGCCGCTGAACGGCACGTTCTACCGCAGTGCGGGCCCGGGCAAGCCGGAGCTCGCGGCGGACGGCGCCGCGGTGAAGGCCGGCGAGCCGTGCTGCATCGTCGAGGCGATGAAGCTCTTCAACCCGATCAAGGCCACCGCCGCCGGAACGATCACGTTCGTGGTCAAGCACGGCGACGCCGTCCAGAAGGGACAGACGCTTGCGGTCGTGGGTTAAAAGTTAAAGATTAAAAGTTAAAAGTTAAAAGTTAGAAGTTAGACGGTAAAAGTTAAAAGTTAAAGATTAAAAGTTAAGAGTTAAAGGTTAGACGGTAAAAGTTAAGAGTTAAAGGTTAGACGGTAAAAGTTAAAAGTTAGACATTAGAAAGTAAAGGTTAAAAGTTAGACGTTTTACAGGTTACAGGTTAAATGTTAGAAGGTAGAAGTTAGGAGTCGGAAGTTAAAAGATAGAGGGTAAGAGGGTTGAAATCAGGTGTCGCATTTAATCGCCAACTTCCAACTTTTAACGTTTAACCTTTAACCTTTAACTTTTAACCTTTAATTTTTAATTTTTAATTTTCAACTTGTAAGATTCAGCTATGAACAGTTACCTGACCGTCAAATGGCTCTGGCTCTACGCCGGCGCGGCGCTGATGTTCCTGGAGATTCTGTCGCCCGGGTTCGTGATCTTCTTCTTCGGCCTGGCGGCGGCGACGGTGGGCGGGCTGCTCTTCGTGGTGGAGTTCTCCGCCACCGTGCAGGTGATCCTGTTCACCGTGCTGAGCCTCGCGTATCTGTTCACGCTGCGGCGCTTCGTGAGGGGCGTCTTCATGGGCGACACGCAGGAGACGCCGTCCATCGACGACGAGTTCAAGGGCCGGCTGGGGGAGGTCGTCGCGGAGATCCGTCCCGACCTGCCGGGCCGCGTGCTCGTGGGCGACGCCGAATGGACGGCCGAGGCCGGCGAGACGCTTGCCCCCGGCACGAAGGTGCGCGTGGTGGCGCGCCGCAATTTGACGCTGCGCGTGGAAAGATGATATACTTTTCCGCTCGTTACTGTCCCGTGGTGTAGTGGCCGCACAGGGGTTTTTGATACCCTTAGTCCTGGTTCGAACCCAGGCGGGACAACCAGTTTTCTCCGACCAGAAAGGACGATTAACATGAAAAAATCACTTCTCCTCCTCCTCAGTCCGCTGGCGCTTCTGGCGGCGCCGCTTGACCTGGGGCTCACGATGAACGGCAGTGTGCGCGTGGGCGACACGGGCGCGGACATCGAGCCGGCGATCCACCACGAAGGGTGGGCGGGCAC
Organism: bacterium; assembly: GCA_963614205.1. GTDB lineage: Bacteria > Verrucomicrobiota > Kiritimatiellia > RFP12 > UBA1067 > RUG572. The sequence continues at coordinate 7,207 of CAVEDG010000019.1, forward strand.
CTCCACGGGCGCGCGCAGCGACTTCGCGTTCCCGGACGCGGCGACGGGCACGGCCGTGATCGAGTTCTATCAGAAGAAGGAGAAGTGCGCGGACGGGCGCGTCACGCTGCTGCCCACGGCCGACGGCCGCGCGCTCGTCAACGCGGTCATCACGAGCGCGCGCGACATGAAGCCCGAAAGCGTGGTGCTCACGCTCTCGATGCCGTGCGACACGTTCGCGGGCGCGAAGTGGACGCGCTCCGACGGCAAGTCGGGCACGATCCCCGTGACGTGGGACGGCAAGACCGTGGGCATGTGGGACGTGACGGCGACCTGGGTCGAGTTCACGCCGCCCGGCCGCACCGCCTTCCGCCTCACGTTCCCGGAACCGACGCAGATCATGCTGCAGGACAACCGCACGTGGATGCCGTCGCTGAGCCTGCGCATTTCGCCCACGCCCGCCAGCAAGCAGGGCCTGTTCGCGAAGGGCGCACAGCGCGCGTTCACGTGCCTCGTCTCGACCGCGGCGAAGGACGGCGTGACGGTTTCCATCGACAAGCCCGTGGTCGTCACGGCCGGGCCGGACTGGATTCCGCTCGACTACCGCAAGGACATCGAGGCCGGCAGCGCGCTCGACTTCTCGAACCAGGGCCTGCAGGACGCGCCCGCCGGCAAGTACGGCTGGCTGAAGAACGTGAAGGGCCACTTCGAGTTCGAGAAGAAGCCCGGTGCGCACCAGCGCTTCTACGGCATCAACCTCTGCTTCGGCGCGAACTACCTCGACCACGCCCTTGCGGACCGGCTCGTCACGCGCCTCGTGCGCCTCGGCTACAACACCGTGCGCATCCACCACTACGAGATGGGCGCGGTCAAGGATTCGCCGGACGGTCTGGCGCTCAACGCCGAGCAGATGGATCGCCTCGACTATCTGCTCGCGAAGTGCTTCGAGAAGGGGCTCTACGTGACGACCGACCTCTTCACGTCGCGTCCCGTGATGTGGCGCGCGATCGGCATCGACCGTGACGGACGGGTGGATCAGCAGATCTACAAGAACATGATCCTCGTGCACGAGCCGGCGTTCGCGAACTGGAAGGCGTTCACGAAGAACCTCCTCACGCACGTGAACCCCTACACGGGGCGCGCCTACAAGGACGAACCCGGCCTGCCGCTCATCTCGCTCATCAACGAAGGCCATCTCTCGTGGTGCTGGGTCTCGCGGGGCGGCATCCGCAACGAGGCGTCGATGAAGGCCGCGTGGGCGAAGTGGCTCGCGGAGAAGCGCGCGGCCGATCCCGCCTTCGCCAAGGGCCTCGACGACATCACGTGCGTGGACATCAACAGCGGCATCGGCATCGCGTTCATGGCCGACCTCGAGCGCGCGGGCGTGGCGCGGATGAAGGCCTTCCTGCGCGACGAACTCGGCGTGAAGGCGCTGCTCACGAACCAGAACTGCGGCACGCACTACACGCCGCTCATGGCCGTGCGCGAAGAGCTCTACGACTACGTGGACGACCACTTCTACGTGGACCATCCGCAGTTCCTCGCGAAGTCGTGGTCGCTGCCGTCGCGCTGCGGCAACGGGAACCCGGTGATGTCCGGCTCGCTGCCGCCCGTTTCGTGCGCCTTCACGCGCATGCCCACGAAGCCGTTCACGATCACGGAATGGAACTTCTCGGGTCCGGGCATGTTCCGCGGCGTGGGCGGCATTATGACGGGCGCGGTCGGCGCGCTGCAGGACTGGGACGGACTCTGGCGCTTCGCCTATTCGCATGGCGAGTACAACATTCAGGACCGCAAGGGCATTCCCGGCTACTTCGACGTGGCGAGCGATCCGCTCGGCCAGGCGAGCGACCGCGCGAGCGTGTGCCTCTTCCTGCGCGGCGACCTCGCGCCGCTCGCGGATGGTCTCGCGCAGGTGATTTCGCCGAAGGCGCTGACGCCGACGACGAACCGCGCGCAGGGCGTGGCGCCCGCGTGGCGCGACGCCGCGTGGCAGATCCGCACGGCCACGGCGATGGCGCCGGCGGAGGGCTTTGCGACCTGCGACCTCAAGGCGCAGTTCGCCAAGAAGGAGGCGCCCGCGGCGCTCAAGCCGAACCCCGCGATCGCGCTCGACCGCGCGACGGGTTCGTTCCGCATTGTCACGCCGAAGACGGCGGGCGGCTTCACGCCGCGCGGCGCGCTCGAGGCGGGCGCGGTCGCGTTCGACGTGGGCACGGTGCCGGCCACGCTCTGGGCGAGCAGCCTCGACGGCCAGCCGATCGCGCAGTCCCGCCGCCTCCTCGTCACGCATCTCACCGACGTGCAGGCGAACGGCAACGTCTACGCCGAGCCCGAGAAGCGGACGCTGCTCAAGTGGGGCGCCTACCCGCCGATCGTCCACAACGGCACGGCGCGCACGGCGCTCGCGCTCGCGAATCCGGGCGCCTACACGGTGTGGGCGCTGGAGACGACGGGCCGCCGGCTCGAGAAGATCCCGAGCGCGGTGCAGGACGGCCGGCTCGTGTTCACGGCGGACGTGAAGGGCCCGCACGGGGCGCGGATGCTCTACGAAGTCGTGGCCGAGTAGCGCGCATGAACTTCATTGACCGGCATGCCTACGACTGGGGGGCCGCGTGCGCGCGCGCCCTCTTTCCGCTGTTCCGCCGCCGCCGGCGCATCGCGATCGACAACATCCTGAAGGCCGGCATCACCGCCGACCCCAGGGAGGCCGCGCGCATCGCCCGCGTCAGCTGGGGGCATCTCGCGGGCCACATCTGTGAGGCGCTGCGCGTGCCGCACGTCGTCACGCGGGAGAACTGGCGCGAGCATCTCGACGTTTCGGAGGGCGATCCCGCCACGGTGCGCCTGCTGCTCGACGCGCCGCAGACGCCCATTCTGCTCGTGAGCGCGCACCACGGCGTGTGGGAGGCGGCCACGAACATCCTCTCCTTTGCGCGCCCGATGATCGCGATCGCGCGCGTGATGAACAACCGCTTCGTCGCGAACTGGATGAAGCGCCACCACTTCCGCGGCCCCGTGACGGTGATCGACAAGAAGCACGGCTTCACGCCGGACATCCTGCGGCAGTGGGTGGAGACGCGCGCGGCGATGACGATTCTCATGGACCAGCACACGGCCAAGGGCCTGCCGCTCACGTTCCTCGGGCGGCCGGCGAAGACCTTCACGAGCGCGACGCGCCTTGCGATGCGCACGGGCTACCCGATCGTGGTGGGCTCGTTCGTGCGCGTGGCGCCGTACCGCTACCGGCTCGTGGGCGGGCCGCCGCTCACGTTCGACCGCGCGGGCGACAAGGCCGCCTACACCCAGCTGCTCAACGACCGCCTCGCCGAGGCCATTCGCCGCTATCCCGAGCAGTATCTCTGGATGCACCGCCGCTGGCGGTAGGGCGCGCCGTGGATACGCTCACGACAGAACAGCGCAGCCGCGTGATGGCGCGCATCCGCTCGCGCGACACGAAGCCGGAGGTGCTCGTGCGCAAGCGCATCTTCGCCGCGGGCTGGCGCTTCCGCACCTGCGACCGCCGCTATCCCGGCCATCCGGACGTGGTGGTGCCGCGCGCCCACGCCTTCATCGAGGTGCGCGGCTGCTTCTGGCACCGCCACGGCTGCGGCGCGAGCACGATGCCGAAGTCGAACGTCGAGTTCTGGCAGCGGAAGTGGGCGAACAACATGCGCCGCGACCGCCGCCACGAGGCGGACTGGGCGGCTCTGGGCTGGAACGTGATCCTCGTGTGGGAATGCGCCCTGAAGCCGCTCCACCGCGAAGAGACGCTCACGCGCATCTGCCAGGCCCTCGACGCCTGGGCCGCCGAGACGCCCCCGCGCAAGACCCCGCATCGCCTCGTGCTGCCGCCCGCGTGACGGCACTTTGCGGCATGACCGACTTGTGGTATACTTTCACCTCACAGACTGGATACGGAGACACATCATGGACTTCATCAACGACGACTTTCTGCTGACGACCGACATCGCCCGCGAGCTCTACCACACCTACGCGGAAAACATGCCCATCATCGACTACCACTGCCATCTGCCGCCGGCGGAGATCGCCGCCGACAAGACGTGGACCGACATCGCGCAGGTGTGGCTCGGCGGCGACCACTACAAGTGGCGCCAGATGCGCTCGAACGGCGTGGACGAGAAGTTCATCACGGGCGACGCGAGCGGGCATGACAAGTTCGTGAAGTTCGCCGAGACGATGGAGGTACTGCTCAAGAACCCGCTCTTCGACTGGAGCCACCTCGAGCTCGCGCGCTACTTCGGCGTGCACGAGCGCCTTTCGCGCGCGACGGCGGAGTCCATCTGGGAGCGCTGCAACGCGAAGGTGCGCGAGCCCGGCTTCTCGGCGCGCGGGCTCATGACGCGCTCGAACGTCAAGGCCGTGTGCACCACGGACGACCCCGTCGACTCGCTCGAACACCACAAGGCCGTGGCCGACTCGGGCTTCGCCGTGCGCGTGCTGCCCACCTGGCGCAGCGACAAGGCGAGCAAGATCGAGGACGCCGCCGCGTGGAACGCCTGGCTCGACCGCCTCGCCGCCGCCGCCGGCATGACCGTGCGTACATGGGACGACTTCCTCGACGCGATGGACAACCGCCATGCCTTCTTCGAGAGCCGCGGCTGCGTCATTTCCGACTACGGCATCACGGAGATCTTCGCCGCGCCCTACACGACCGAGGAGGTCCGCGCGATCTTCCGCAAGGTGCGCGACGGCGGCACGGCCACGCCCGCGGAGGCGTACAAGTTCAAGAGCGCGTGGCTCTACGAGGGCCTGCGCGCCGACGCGCGCGCCAACTGGGCCGCGCAGCTCCACTACGGCTGCCTGCGCAACCCCAACTCGCGCATGATGCGCGCGCTCGGCCCCGACACGGGCTACGACTGCATCGGCGAATGGAACGTGTGCGAATCGCTCGCGCATCTCTTCGACCGCCTCGACGGCGAGGACGCGCTGCCGCGCACGATCCTCTACTCCCTCAATCCGAAGGACAACGAGATGCTCGCCACGCTCATGGGCAGCTTCCAGCGCGGGCCCGCGCGCGGCAAGATCCAGCTCGGCGCCGCGTGGTGGTTCCTCGACCAGAAGGACGGCATGAAGAAGCAGGTCGAGGCGCTCTCCGCGCTCGGCTGCCTCGGCAACTTCGTGGGCATGCTCACCGACAGCCGCAGCTTCCTCAGCTACACGCGCCACGAGTACTTCCGCCGCATCCTGTGCGGCCTGCTCGGCGAGGAGATGACGCGCGGCGAGATTCCGAACGACGTCGCCTGGGTGGGCGGACTCGTGCAGGACATCGCCTACAACAACGCCAACCGCTACTTCTTCGGCGCGCGCTGAAACCACCTTGAACAATGGGAATTGCAAAAGGAACACTCATCATGACGACATCCAACCTGATTCGGACCGCCCTCTGCGCGGCGCTGACCCTGGGCGTGGCCGCAGGGCCTCTGGACGACATCGGCAACGTGCAGCTCAA